>JAAZCB010001252.1 GCA_012513545.1 Clostridiaceae bacterium | reverse complement strand
GCAGTATTCTACTACAGAGCCTACATATGTTGAACAAACATGGGATGCCTATGTTAAATTGGAATATAATGATTACTGGAACAAAGCTGCAGAGGCGCATACACATCCAATTCATGTAGGAGTTGGAATGTATTCCCCAAAACCTAGTACGATAGCTAATAGTGCTGATGAAAAACAAAATGATGAGTATTCTTCAAGGATAATGAAAATACCAATTTATGTTGTAACAGATCAAGGAATATGGAAAATTACACCAACAGGAGTAGTAACACAAGAGGAGGATGAACATTGGATAGACGAATTCGAAAAAGACGAATGCGAGTAATTCTTGAAATAGTAACATATAGTATATTATTATTTGCTAATAATAGTTTAATTTATAGCCAAAATTGTGTGTCTATAAAGGAATTAAATTTGTTGAATTGGCAAGGTATAAAATCAGATAAAATTATTGACCATGTACTAAAATTACACCCATTATCATTAGATGAAATGGGTAATACAGAATATTATTTTGTAATTAGAACCAGTATAAATTGGATTTCTCCTGTTGAATATCAAATATCAATTATTAAAAAATTGCCGCCACGAAATGAACCATATGATGAAGGGAAAAGCACAATTATAATGGTTTTTCAACATCCTGTCGGAAAAAGCATTCAGGAGCAATACAAGGACATTCTAAATAATTATCCTGAGCTGTCAATTTCGGAGATTGCTAACCAAATAAATATAAAGAGGGATACTATATCGATTAAAAAAGATGATGATGTTTATTCATATCTATATAACATTGATTCTCTTTCTATTCCACTTATATGGCCTAATTATGTGATTATGCATGGAACAAAATGTGAAGTTTTTGTTCAATCAATTCAAGGTATTAATTACAGTGAATTTACATTTGGTTTAAAAGAATTTGAATTATCAAATTGGATTAAAGAGTTATTTAAAACTACAATTGAACATTTTAATGCGATAGATCCTTACAAAGATTAAAATAACGACTATTAACAAAAAATGACTACATTCGTGAGGTTTGTTACCTGTAGCTGAACTCGATTCAGCAGATGAAATTAAAGTTCTTCACGGACCCGGTTACATAGTAAAAGCAGACACAACTTACAGAGTAATTACAAACCACCTTGGCTCTGTAAAACTTATTGTAAATGCAGCAACTGGAGAAATAGTTCTTTCAAATACTTATAATGAATGGGGAAACCTAACTGACCAAACCGGAAATGCCGAATGGATGGATTATGACTTTACCTTCGGCGGCGGTCTTTACGATACCGACACAAAACTAGTACGCTTCGGTGCAAGAGATTACAACCCTGAAATTGGAAGGTGGACAGCCAAAGACCCGATAGGCTTCGGCGGCGGTCAAAGCAACTTTTATGAATACTGTTTGAATGATCCGATTAATAGAGTTGACCCGAGTGGATTGTATGCTGGTATTGATGATGTGATTTTTTCTGCTGGGGGTGCTTTAATTGGAGTTGCCGGTCAAGGAATAT
>JAAZCB010001251.1 GCA_012513545.1 Clostridiaceae bacterium | reverse complement strand
TTATTCTCCTCCACAACAACCCGCCATGGCTGCTTATTAGATGCCGAAGGAGCCAATCTCACCATTTCAAGTGGTACTGCGTAATGTCCGGCCTTCTGCTTATCTAAAACGTTACCGAAGAACCCGTCAAAAAACAGCTCATTCCAATTTTTCCGGGAATCAGAACCTGCAACCCTCCTCATAACAGAATCAATAAGCCTTTTGCTGTCTGCGGGATAACCTACAGGTGTAACAGCAATAATTGACTCGCTTTCCTTAATATCAATTGCCCTCGAGAAACTACTTCTATTGAAACTGCCTCCAAGCCAGCATGTGCCAAGGCCAAGAGATGTCGCATACAGTATTAGTTTTTCCAGTATGTAACCGATTTCCTCAAGGTCCTTTCCTCCCTTTTTTGCAACAGCAACAATATATGTTGTCGCACCTTTTATAATACCATATGTACCTAGCTTAATGTTTGATTCTTTCATAACATCTTCACAATCAACAAGCTTTAGCCTGGTTTTAATCCCGAAGGGACCTTTAAGCTCTTTACAGTACCCATCAAGTTCCTTCCGTACTTCTTCTGTGAGTGGCTGATTTCTGTATGTCCTGATTGAAGTACGCAGCCTTATGATTTCCTCTATAGATTTATTACACATTGATTTATCCTCCATAAAAAGCTCCATATTTTAAGTTTTGTCAAGAATATTATATCAAAATATTTACAATTTAAAAGCAGGAACAACATGGTTTATGTTCAGTAAGAGCTAATATTTTGCTGAAATGTCTTATTCCGCTTAAATATCAGCACCTATAGTATCCGCGGTAAACCATAAAATATATATTATTATCATTGGAAATTCTCTATAATCCCCTTAAACTTAAATTCTTTCTCGAATTATTATAGTATGGCTACAATTTTCTAAGGAGGAGATATTTCAATGAAAAAATTCTTAAGTGCAGTATTAGTAACAGTTATTATTGGGACCATTTTTATGTCTCAGAATTCTGTTCTTGCTGCAAACTTCAATTATGGAGAAGCTCTTCAAAAGTCTATTTTATTCTATGAATTTCAGATGTCCGGAAAACTTCCGGATAACATTCGAACCAATTGGCGCGGTGATTCCTGTTTAAATGACGGCAGTGACGCAGGCCTTGACCTTACAGGAGGCTGGTTTGATGCCGGTGACCATGTAAAGTTCAATCTTCCCATGGCTTATACAAATGCCATGCTGGCATGGAGTGTGTACGAGTATAAGGAGGCCTTTGAAAAAAGCGGTCAACTGCCTTATCTGATGTCGCAAATCAAGTGGACTTCGGATTATCTGATAAAGTGCCATCCTGATAAAAACACTTTCTATTATCAGGTTGGAGACGGCAATGGCGACCACAGGTGGTGGGTACCAGCAGAAATAATTGAGCTTCAGGCTCCAAGACCCTCTTTTAAGGTAACAAGACAGAATCCTGGTTCTACGGTAACCGCTGAAGCAGCAGCAGCACTTGCTGCTACAGCCGCAGTCTTTAAAAGCACTGACCCGACTTACGCTGCAACATGTCTTCAGCATGCAAAAGACCTCTTTGAGTTTGCAGAATCCACGCAAAGTGACAAGGGTTATACCGCATCGCTTAATTTTTATACCTCAAACAGCGGCTGGTATGATGAACTTGTCTG
>JAAZCB010001250.1 GCA_012513545.1 Clostridiaceae bacterium | reverse complement strand
CAGACCTATATTTAGTCTTTTCCTCTGGCCTCCGCTTATCTGCTTATTAAGAGTATCACCTACCTGAAGATCCTTTATTTCAAAGAGGTCAAGTTCCTGAAGTACTTTGTCAACAGTAGCAGCCAGCTGTTCCTCGTTATAATCGCCAAAGCACAAACGTGCATTGAAATAAAGGTTCTGATAGACAGTAAGTTCTTCAATCAGCATGTCATCCTGGGGGACAAAGCCGACAAGGCCTTTCAGCTTATCCGAATCGGCATGAATATCATAACCATTGATGTATAGCTTTCCGCTGGCTGGAACGATTTTACCATTCAACAGATTTAACATAGTTGACTTACCAACTCCGCTTCCACCCATCAGACCAATCAGATTACCTGATTCAATCCTGAAATTCATCTTTTGGACACCGTTGTCAGAGTTTTTAAAAATGTACTCGATATCATGTCCCTCAAAGATTATTTTTTCAGGAAATTTTCTCGAAACAAACTTTTTAAAGATCCTTGAATAATATATCGGTTCTATGCCATGTCCTTTTATATTTACTCCCCGTTCAAGAAGGTAAGGTCTGCAGGCAACTATATCGCGACTCTTGAAATAGAGTTCAAGGGGTCCGTCATATATAAAGATGAGTGTTCCGGTACTTTCTATATGCAAAATAAAAAGCTGCCCCATGAATCCTCTGCTTCTGATATGTCGCCAGTTTTCATAATTTCTGAATGTATCTTTGGCCCAGTAAGCCGGATCCTCATTTTCTATAATGAGGATGCAGTCGGGCGAAACATCATCATACGACCTGCTTATCATGAATGCAAAAGCATTATCGTACTCCTTCTTTGAAATACTGAAAGTTCTGGCTACTATATCGAGGATTGTTCTTTCCTGCTCCGACATTGTGCCGTCCTCAAATGTGAATTCCAGGAGTTGAAGAAAAACTATCATCCTTTCTTCAAGAAAAAGGCCTTTCTTGATCTGACGGCATATATTTGTAATCTGAAAAGTTATAAGCGAGTCCTCATCGGAGAGATCGTCCTTGTCAGAGGTTTTAAGCTCACTGGAATAGAATTCGAGGTTATTCTCGAAAAGAGCGCAATATTCCTCCTCAAGCTCCCTGTTGAGATACCTTCTGAGATAACTGCGCAAAATTTTCTGGCCTCTTGAGGATATTCCACCAGGGTTAATAGTCGAAATAATGGCAAAAATATGGATTAAAGCCAGTAGAACTGATTCCCTCATAAGTACAAATGAATATAAAAGACCGCAAAATATCCTATTTGCGGTCAGATACCCAGGAAATTATTATATAATCTGGCTTCTTATGCCTTCGATTGCCTTTGTAATGTCAATGATGTTCTGATTTGTAAGACTTGTTCCAAGGCCTTCATATATCTTTTTCATTGGCTCAAGCTTGTTTACAAAATCATTGAGGTTAGGATCTTCAAGATAGGGCTTGGTAATTTCCAGAAACAGCTCAAAGGAGTTTTTCTGCTCCAGCAGGACTTTGGCAATGCCTGCTATCTGATAAGCTGCCTCTGATACGTGAGTCGTGAGGTACATTCCCTCAACCCATGCTCCGCCAACCACCAGCAGGGCAAGAGACTGCTGGTCATTTTCACTCAGATAGGCATAAGTATTGTTGAAAGCATCTGTAAGTATCTTTACCAGTTCATCCCGGTTGTCAAAATTTACTTTTATCTTTTCATATAACGACTCATCGTATATCTGTGCCATATTGAGCTCATTCGCTATAGATCTGATTGCCTCAAGGTAATCTATAACCGCCTGCTGAATATTGTAAAGCGTAGCATAGCTGAGATCAGCTCCGTAAACACCCATATTAATTGCCCTACTGGAACTCGTAAAATACTTCTTTGCATTTTCCACAGGATTCGATATGCCAATTATATAACCTACTTCAAGGTCGGTAAGCATCCTGATAACTTCAGCAGATGTTGGCAAAGGATATACGTTCTTCTCTATTTCGCCTTCAAGAGTTTTAGCCTGTTCTATCTCTACTTTATTAATTTCTTTTTTTGATGCCTTACCCCTGCAGGAGCTTAAAACCGAAAAACCTATTAACAGCAATGGTAGAAT
>JAAZCB010001249.1 GCA_012513545.1 Clostridiaceae bacterium | reverse complement strand
CATTGTCAATCAAGTCAGATATTTGTCTGCTTGCGTATTCAATACCTGCTTTCCTCATATCTTCTGGGGAATCTTCGTATTTATCCATAATAATTAGAAGCTTTGCAGGAATTGAAGCACCACAAAGAGAGGTTATTCTTTTTATCTGATCGGCTTTAAAAACCGGCATGATTCCAGGCGTTATAGGGCAATTGATCCCTACAGAGGCAGCTTTGTCGAGAAAATCATAAAAAATCCTGTTGTCAAAAAACAGCTGTGTAACGAGGAAATCTACGCCGGTATCTACCTTTTGTTTAAGATACAATAAATCATCTTTCAATCGTGTGCTGCTTACATGGCCTTCTACATAAGCGGCAGCGGATATGCAAAAATTGTTTTTACTTCGTATATGCCTGATAAGCTCATAGGCGTATTTGTAAACATTTTTACTAAAATCAAAATCCGGCTGATTAACAGGAGGATCACCTCTTAGAGCGAGAATGTTTTCAAGTTTATTATCCTCGAGGGAAGACAGCATTAGATCTAGTTCATTTTCTGAATGACCGACACATGTGAGATGGGCCATGCATTCAATGCCGTACTCATTTTTAATCTTTGAGGCTATTTCAATTGTTCTGTCTTTTGCACTGCCGCCAGCACCGTATGTAACACTTATGAAGTCAGGCTTTAGCTCCTTGAACTGTTCTAGTGTACTATATATGGATTCTAAAGGAGTATCCAGCTTAGGTGGGAATATCTCAAAAGATATTACAGGTTTTTTCTTTTTAAATAATTCTATTAATTTCATCATGACCTCCCGGTTAACATTAAAAATAATGGCATTTTAATAAAATGCTTAGTTTGTATGCTTATATACATTCATAATAAACACCTATAAATTATTATAACACATCATAATTTACTGTCAAGTTAATTCAATTACAATTAAAGTGCCATTAAGATAGTCTAAATTCAATTAATAAATCAAACATCTCAAAAAATCATTCAATACTTGAATTGGTCCCTATTATATTTGGTATGCAGGACTTCTGAAAACATAAGGATACGGATAATGGTCCTGCCCTTTTATTTTGGGGTTGCCTGGAAACATATTCTTTACAGGATATTTCAACAGTATTATAATTCATAGTATGTATTACAACGAAAACAAAAATACAGTGCCTGAAGAGCAACCAATAATATATTATATTACATAGGGGTGGATTGGTTTGGAAAAAATAAGTGTTAAAACACCTTCAAGAACATGTATGATTGATATTACAGGAAAGATTCAGGAATCAATTAATAAGCAGGGACTTATTTCAGGAGTATGTACTGTTTTTGTACCACATACAACTGCAGGTATAACCATCAATGAAAATGCAGACCCTGATGTGGTTTCTGATATACTGAAGGAAGTAAACAAAGTTATACCGTTTCAAGATGGTTATGACCATATGGAAGGCAATTCGGCCGCACATATAAAAGCTAGTTTATTTGGATTTTCACAGCAAATCATAGTTGAGGATGGAAGATTGATGCTTGGTACCTGGCAGGGAGTATATTTTTGCGAGTTTGACGGCCCTAGAAACAGACAGGTATATGTAAAGGTTTTTTAGTGTTTGTGTAATGAATTGTGCAGAAATTTCCTTTAACTTCATGAGTAAGACACAAAAAACACAGAATATGGCTTGAAAATGTTGTATGGAGATGTAAAGTCTATTAACTGCATTAAAGTATACATGAAAAGACTTAAAGATGTTCATGTGATTTGATAAGGAAGATAAAGGATAGTGACAGGCAAAAGAATTGCAGAATTTCAAATTTACCTTGACTATAAAAAGACTGTATGATATATTCATTTAAAAAATATAGTTTTTGGTATTTATCTTCAGGGGTAGGTGAGATTCCTTACCGGCGGTAGATGACTTGTTTCATAAGCCCGCGAGCCGTATGGCAGATCCGGTCAAAATCCGGAGCCGACAGTACAGAGTATTTAATTATACTTGAAAGTCTGGATGGGAGAAGATGTAATTGAAATAGTAAGAGTGCGTATATGCTTCCCTGGGATATTTCTCCAGGGAGCTTTTATATTTTAATATTTAAAATGGTGATAATATTGAGTACACATGATTATTATATGAAAAGGGCAATAGAGCTGGCGAAGGAAGGCTGGGGAAGAACCAATCCGAATCCACTAGTCGGAGCGGTAATCATAAAAAACGACAGAATAATTGCTGAGGGATTCCATAAAAAAATAGGCTGTGCACATGCAGAAGTTGATGCAATTAACAACGCTGCAGAGAGTGTCGCAGGGGCGACGCTTTATGTAAATCTCGAACCCTGCTCACATTACGGAAGAACACCTCCCTGTGCAAAATCCATTATAGAAGCAGGAATAAAAAAGGTTGTTGTAGCCATGATTGATCCGAATCCAAAAGTATCAGGCTGTGGAGTTAAGATGCTTAAAGACGCAGGCATAGAAGTGGAGGTCGGAATTCTTGAGCATGAAGCAAGAGCGCTTAATGAAATATTTATAAGTTATGTTGAAAGAAGAAAACCTTTTGTTATTATGAAAAGCGCAATGACATTAGACGGAAAGATTGCTTCAAGGACTGGCGACTCAAAATGGGTTACAGGAGATGAGTCCAGACAGTATGTTCATAAGATAAGAGACAGGGTTTCAGCAATTATGGTAGGAATTAACACTGTTTTAAAAGACAACCCGATGCTTACAACGAGGTTGGAGGGAAAGGAAGGTAAAGACCCTGTCAGAATTATTTTGGACAGTAAGGGGAGGATACCTTTAAATTGTAATGTTGTTAGCAACAGCTTGGCCTCTGGTACTATAATTGTTTCTACTTCTAGTATTGACAGTAATAAGGAAGAGCTTCTTTTGGCAAAGGGCGTAAGGATAATCAAAGCTGACGGATGTGGCGGAGTTGTTGATTTAAACAAGCTAATGGAGGAACTTATAAGGCTTGAAATAGACAGTGTTCTTTTGGAAGGTGGCGGTACTCTTAACAGTTCGGCGATTAAAGCGTCAATAGTAGACAAGGTAATGTTTTTTATTGCACCAAAGATAATTGGAGGAAAAGAAGCAATAACTCCTGTAGAGGGAGAAGGAACAGATTTAATGTGTGATTCTGTAGGTGTAAAGGATATTTCAGTAGTGAAGTTTGGTGACGATGTAATGCTGGAAGGATACATAGACTATAAATAATTTGTTATTTATGGCAGGAAAGAGGGAAACTATGTTTACGGGAATTATAGAGGAAATCGGGACTGTAGCTGCTGTAAAACCGGGAAGAAAGTCAGCTGAGCTGACTGTTGAATGCAGAGTAGTTCTAGAGGATGTCAAGTTGGGAGACAGTATTTGTGTCAATGGGATATGTCTTACTGTTACAAGCCTAGGGAGCAGGGAATTTACTGCAGACGTAATGCCTGAAACCATGAGGAGAACAAATCTGGGAAGTCTCAAAAAAGGAGAGAAGGTTAATCTTGAGAGAGCACTAAGTCTGGGTGCCAGGCTTGGAGGACATATTGTGAGCGGGCACATAGATGGTACAGGTGAAATCTCAGCAAGGGAAGAGGACGAAAATGCAATATGGCTTACAATTGCTGCAGGTTCAGATATATTAAAATATATAGTTCTTAAGGGTTCGGTTGCTTTGGATGGGACCAGCCTGACTGTTGCTTATGAAGATGAAAACTGTTTCAAGGTATCATTGATACCGCTGACGCAAGGTTTTACTACGCTTGGAAGTAAAAAGACAGGGGAAAAGGTAAATATTGAATGTGATGTACTGGGTAAATACGTTGAGAAGCTGGTATTATACGGCAAGGAAAGTAAAGACTGCAAAAAGAAAGATTTAAGTATTGACTTTTTAAGAGAAAATGGCTTTGCGTGACAAATAAGTAAGTACATGCACTTAGCAGGAGGCGAATATATGGATAAGTTGTTTGATAGAATTGAAGAAGCAATTGAGGATATAAGACAGGGAAGAATGGTTGTTGTCATAGATGATGAGGACAGGGAAAATGAAGGGGATTTATTGATGGCAGCCCAAAAGGTAACTCCTGAAAGTATTAATTTTATGGCTACTTACGGAAGGGGAATGATATGTGTTCCGATAGTTGAGGCCAGGGCAAGAGAACTGGAATTTGATCTTATGGTTGAGAGAAACAATGAACGCATGAGGACTGCCTTTACCGTTACAGTGGACCATAAAAACTCAACAACCGGAATATCTGCCTATGAAAGGGCAAATACAATAAAGGAAATTGTTAACTTACAATCAAAACCTTCGGATTTTATGAGGCCGGGGCATGTTTTTCCTCTTATTGCGATGGAGGGCGGAGTTTTAAAAAGGTCCGGACATACTGAAGCAGCAGTAGATCTTGCAAGATTGGCAGGGTTATATCCTGCAGGAGTTATATGTGAAATAATGAATGAAGATGGAACAATGGCAAGAGCTCCCCAGCTTATGGAATTCAAAAAAAAGCATGGTCTTAAAATTATTACAATTGCAGACCTTATATCCTATAGAAGAAGTAAAGAAAAGCTTATAAACAGAGCAGCACAAGCGAATCTGCCAACCGGGTATGGAGACTTCAAAATAATTGCATATGAAAACGGAATTAATGGTGAGCATCATGTTGCTCTTGTCAGGGGAGATGTTTCGAATCCTGATACTCCTGTGCTTGTTAGGGTTCACTCCGAATGTCTTACCGGAGATGCTTTTCACTCTTTAAGATGTGATTGTGGAGAACAACTGGCAGCAGCGTTAAAAATGATAGATGATGAGGGCAGAGGAGTACTCCTGTATATGCGTCAGGAAGGCAGAGGAATAGGACTAGTTAACAAGGTAAGGGCATACGAACTTCAGGACAGGGGAAAAGACACTGTTGAAGCCAATGTAATTCTGGGATTTCCTCCTGACATGAGAGATTACGGAATAGGAGCACAAATTTTGTATGACCTTGGCGTAAGGAAAATGAGGCTTATTACTAATAATCCGAAGAAAATGGTGGGACTTAAAGGATATGGACTTGAGGTGATAGAACGGGTACCTATTCAGATTAAGGAAAATGAAGTGAACAGTTTTTATTTAAGGACTAAAAAAGAAAAAATGGGACATCTTTTAAATAATGAAAATACACTAGATCATCAGGAGGGAAAGAAAAATGGGAATTAGGACAAACCAAGGGAAACTTATTGCAACAGGCTTAAGGTTCGGTATTGTAATCGGCAGGTTTAATGAGTTTATAAGCAGCAAGTTGTTGGGTGGAGTTATTGACGGGCTTTTAAGGCATGGTGCAGAAGAAAGCAATGTTGAAATAACATGGGTTCCTGGAGCTTTTGAAATACCGCTTGCTGCACAAAAGATGGCAAACTCTCAGAGATTTGATGCGATAATATGTGTAGGAGCAGTAATAAGAGGCTCAACCCCACATTTTGATTATGTTTCAAGTGAGATGTCAAAGGGCATTGCCAAGGTATCTTTAGACACAGGGCTTCCTGTGATATTTGGAGTACTGACGACAGACACTATTGAACAGGCAATTGAACGTGCCGGTACAAAAGCTGGTAACAAAGGTTATGACGCAGCTGTTACGGCTATAGAAATGGCGAATTTATTAAAAGGGATATGACAGCCGAATAATAAATCAACATAACTTTCTTGATGCATATACCTGGGAAGCTGGATAATTGCAACATAGAGATTAGACTGCAAAATGAATTATATGGCAGAGAAAACATATTACATCAACACTAAATACATTATGAAGCCTCATAATCCAATAGGTGGGAAAATTGTATTACATAGCTTAATCTCTTAGCTTTTATTGGGAAAATAATACCGTATTTTATCACTATTTGTGAATGGTGTAGGAATGTTGCGCATAAAAAGTATTGAAAGCAGTTAATTACAATGCTAATATAGTTATATATAATTATTTAGTTTACAATAATGCTTCTATTATGTTCAGTATATTTTATTGTTGACTCATAAAAGAGGGGAAGAAAAGAATGAAAAAGTATGTAATGATGATCTTGTTGGGAATCAGTATTGTTGGAATTATATTAACAATAGCGTTTGTCGTAAGCAAAACTTCAAAAAACACAATAAGATTTGAAGATGTTAATTTGGAATATGTTATCAGGGAAGCATCAGGAAGCACAAGCAAACGGGTTTCTGTGACTCAGGGAGAAAGCATTACCGAGCTTGATGCAAGTAACAGGGGAATAAAAAATCTTAAAGGAATAGAAAAACTGTCGAATCTTACCAAATTAAAGTTGGAAGGTAATGAAATAAAGGATGTTTCACCTTTGAGCAAGCTGACAAAATTAGAAGAGTTGGATCTTGACAGTAACGGCATTATAAGTTTGGAAGGAGTAAAACTGGATACACTGAAGGATTTGCCTAATCTAAAAAAGCTGAGTCTTGAGAATAATTCCAGGATTAAGGAAGAGGAGGATGAGATTAAGCTGTCTGAAATTGTCATGCTTGGTAAACTCACAAAGCTTGAAGAATTAAAGTTAAAAGGAAATGATATTAAAGACATTTCTCCTCTGGGTAATTTGAATAATCTAAGGGAACTGGATTTGAGCGAAAACAAAATAACTAATGAAAGTATCGGAACATTAGCTGGTTTGACCGGACTTGAGAAACTAAACCTAAGAGAATGTGATATCAAGGATATTTCCTATGTTGAAAATTTGAGCAATTTAGTATATTTAAATATACATTCAAATGTAAATATAAAGTCTATTATGCCTGTCGCAAAACTTACACGGTTACAATCGCTTATTATGAGGAATGTACCTGTTGGTGACCAGATTAACGCTCTGGAGAATCT
>JAAZCB010000011.1 GCA_012513545.1 Clostridiaceae bacterium | reverse complement strand
TTTTTTTTTGTACCGTTATTGCACCATTTATTTTAGGAGGTTTTATTAATATGAGTAAAAGTAAATCAAAAGTTGCAATTATTGGTTCCGGCTTTGTCGGTGCTTCAACTGCATTCTCAATGGCTCTTAGCCAAACTGTAAACGAAATGGTTTTAATCGATGTCGTAAAGGAAAAAGCAATCGGTGAAGCAATGGATATAAACCACGGACTTTCATTTATGGGACAAATGTCTGTATACGCCGGTGACTATTCTGATCTTGTAGACTGCGATGTTATAGTAATTACCGCAGGTGCAAATAGAAAGCCAGGAGAAACCCGTCTTGATCTTGCCAGAAAGAACGTGGCAATAGCTAAGGAAATGACATCCAACATTATGAAATACTATAATCACGGTGTAATCCTTGTTGTTGCAAATCCTGTCGATATACTTACGTATATGATTCAGAAGTGGTCCGGGCTTCCAAACGGAAAAGTTATGGGAACAGGTACTGTCCTTGACAGTATCAGATTCAGGTATCTCTTAAGTGAAAAATTAAATGTTGATGTTAAGAATATTCATGGTTACATAATTGGTGAGCACGGAGATTCACAGCTTCCGGCGTGGAGTGCTACACATATCGCCGGTAAAAGCATCAATGAATATTGCAAGGATTCTGCAAGCGGATTTTCAGAAGCTGATAAGGCAATAATATATGATGAAGTAAAAAAAGCCGGCGCCACAATCATTAAGAATAAAGGTGCCACCTACTATGCTATTGCAGTTACTGTTAATACTATTGTTGAAACCCTGCTTAAAAATCAGAATACTATAAGGACAGTCGGAAGTGTTATAAACGGCTTATACGGGATAAACGACGTAGCACTAAGCCTTCCATCCATAGTTAACTCAGAAGGAGTTCAGCAGGTTCTCGAATTAAACCTTACTCCCGAAGAAGAGGCTGCTTTAAGGTATTCAGCAGAACAAATCAAGGAAGTTTTAAATCAGGTAAAAGACATATAATATAATATAATTTTAAAATAATTAACCTTAACGGAGGTCGTATAAAATGGATTATAGAAAAGAATCTTTAAGACTGCATGGTGAATGGAAGGGCAAAGTTGAAGTTGTAAGTACAGTTCCGGTTAAATCCAAACAGGACTTATCACTCGCATATACGCCCGGTGTTGCAGAACCATGTCTTGCAATTCAGAAGGATGTTGATCTTTCATACTCATTAACAAGGCGCTGGAACCTGGTAGCGGTTGTTACAGACGGTACAGCTGTACTCGGATTGGGTGATATCGGTCCCGAAGCCGGAATGCCGGTTATGGAAGGTAAGTGCGTTCTCTTTAAAACTTTTGGAGATGTTGATGCCTTTCCTTTATGTATAAGATCAAAGAGTGTTGATGAAATTGTCAATACTGTAAGGCTTCTTGCCGGCAGCTTTGGCGGAGTTAATCTCGAAGACATATCTGCACCAAGGTGTTTTGAGATAGAAAGAAGACTTAAGGAAGTATGTGATATTCCAATATTCCATGATGATCAGCACGGTACTGCAGTTGTTGCTCTTGCAGCAATGCTCAATGCTCTCAAAATTGTTAATAAAAACATAAAAGATATTGAAGTAGTGGTAAACGGTTCAGGAGCAGCAGGTATTGCTGTTACAAGGCTTCTTATGAGCATGGGCTTAAAGAAGGTTATACTTTGCGATACCAAAGGTGCTATTTATGAAGGAAGGGACAACCTTAACGATGAAAAGGCACTTATGGCTAAAATATCAAACCTTGAAAAGAAAAAAGGAAGTCTTGCTGATGTGTTAAAAGGTGCTGATGTATTCCTTGGTCTCTCAGCTCCGGGTATGGTTACTCAGGAAATGGTAAGATCCATGGCTAAAGATCCTATCATATTCCCTATGGCTAATCCAACACCTGAAATTATGCCGGATGAAGCAAAAGAAGCAGGTGCAAAGGTTATAGGTACAGGAAGATCAGACTTCCCTAACCAGATTAACAATGTTCTTGCATTCCCGGGCATTTTCAGGGGAGCTCTTGACGTAAGAGCAAGAGACATCAACGATGAAATGAAAATAGCTGCTGCTAAGGCAATAGCTGAACTTGTCAGTGCCGATGAGCTAAATCCTGAATTTATACTTCCGGCTCCTTTTGACCCAAGAGTAAAGGATGCGGTTTCTTCTGCTGTAGCTGAAGCTGCTAGAAAGACCGGAGTGGCAAGAATATAATTTTCTATCGTAAAATAATTATTCAGGTAAAAAAGTACTATACTAAAATCAGGAAAAAAGCTTCAGGACTTTATGTCCCGAAGCTTTTTATTTAAGCTCATTCTAACGAAATTAAAGAGAGATAAACAAAGGGACTCATTGTCCCGAAGCTTTTTGCTACAAAAAACGAAAAAATAAAAACAGCCAACAGTATATCTCCATTGACCATTTGATTTCTATTAAATCCGAATAAAGATATAATACCATATATCTATTTTTCAGGCTCTTCAATAATTGACTTTATCAGGTCGAGTTGAGCCAAAAGCAATGCCTCGGTTTTACTTTTGTAAACATAGAGCTTTTTCTTCATATCCTCATACTCATACTTAATTTTAACTACTTCCTGGTTAGCATCACTTATGATCTTTGAAGCTTTAATTTCAGCCTCTTTTACAATATTTTCAGCTTTCTGATAGCCGTTCTTTTTTATATCCTCACTTGTCTGCTGAGCCACTATAAGAGTGTTTTGCAAGGACTCTTCAATGTTTTTATAATGCTGAATAGCTTCATTCAATACAACAACCTTGTCTTTTAACTCCAGGTTTTCATGTATATAAGCAGTATAATCCTCAATTATTTTATCCAGTACATCATTTACCAGGTCTTCACTATAGCCGCCAACCATACTTTTTTTAAAAGACATGTTCTGCAAATCATTAGGAGTATAATTCATATAAGACACCTCTTCAAACATATTTCTTTAGTATAACATGTATTCTATCTTTCTTTGTATTATTACCGATCTTCTCCAGAACAACCCTTCCTTTACCACGTATAGATATGGTGTCCCCTTCTTTAACCTGTTTGGTCAATACGGGTGTTATTTCCCAATTCAAGCTTACTTTTTCAGCTCTAATCAAATCTGCAATTTTACCTCTTGATACACTAAATCCCGCTCCGGCAACCGAATCAAGTCTAAGGGATGCAACAGTCCTGTTTATCTTCACAACCTTTGTCTCAACTTCATCAAGCTCTTTAGCTTCAATAGTCCGAACAGACGCTTTGGCATTTCCTACCTTTGTCAGATTGTATAATACATAGTCGGATATTTCTTCCATAACAGTTAAAATGCAAAAGTCTTCCTTTACTAGTATATCTCCAACTTTATCTCTTTTAATACCAAGCCCCATCAAAGCACCGAGATAATCCCTGTGAGAATAGTTATCACGGGTCTTAAGCTCTACTTTGATAAACCTTATAAGATTGTTCAATTCCCAGTAATTATTTTTTTGCATATCATTAGGACAGAAAACCGCAATAGCCCTTTCTGCCCCATCAAATCCACCATAAAATCTGTAATCAGTGATATATACTGTATCTAAAGCCTTGTTAACAATATTCCTCTGATATGGATCAAGGAAATCCGAATGTGTTATGCTTTTAGACTTTTCATATAATAAATACTTGTCGAGTATTCTCGCAATAAGCAGTTTGTCTTCATTCTTTGAAAAACTTTTAAGTAGAGCGTCTCTATTCATAATTCCTGATTTAACCTAATACCATTTCTATAAAAATGCTTATAATGAATCTGAGTACAATGATAATCAGCATAGCTATTGATGAAGATAAATCAATCATGGAATTCTTTCCAAATGATGTTTTCGCAAGCCTGCTTCTTATAGGAGCCAATATAGGTTCGGTAGTTTGATACAATAATCTCATAAAAATACTATCTTTGGGTATAGGAAACCATGAAACAATTGCATTGACAAATATTATAAAAAATATAATAACAAAAACCAAATCCAGCGACTGTAACACTATGGAAGCCAAACTACTATTCATTTTATCCTCCCCTTATTTTGACCAGGGAAAAACTGCTTTATTGTTAATCTCTTCTTTAAAATCACCCATAATATCTACATTATAAGGGGCTATAATAAATATGTCGCCCGAAACCTTCTGTATGTTTCCATCAAGCGAGTAAACCGCTCCGCTTAAAAAATCAATTATTCTTTGAGCTGTATCTTTCTCAACTTTTTCAAGGTTTATAACAGTAGGCTTTTTATTCTTCAAGTGATCACATACATCCTTTGCATCATTAAAGCACTCAGGCTGCATTACGATAACTTTAAACTGGGAAGAAGAATGAATGTTCACAACTTTATTCTGCGTCCTTTTTGAAACTGAATTCATAAACTGCGGCTGTTCAATTTCCTCTTTTATTTCTTCCTGATTCTCAAGATCTTCCTCTTCTGTTTCCCATCCAACGAAATTTAAGACCCTGTTAAAAATTTTTGACATACTTAATTACCTCCTGTTTATCTTTTGTAAAGATGAGTACAAGACTACACAATACTCTATAAGAGACTAGCACCTCTTACCAAATAATGCTGTACCTATTCTCACCATATTTGAACCTTCTTCAATAGCAACCTCAAAATCGTTGCTCATTCCCATGGACAAAATATCCATACTTATATTATCATAATTTTCTTTTTCAATGTCAATAGATAAGTTCCTTAATTTCCTAAAAACATCTCTTAAAGTCTTGATATTATCAGTAAATGGTGCAATGGTCATCAGACCTTTAACCTTTATATTGTTAAATAAGCTTGCCTGTTTAGCCAAATCAAAGGCAGACTCCGGGGAAATACCAAATTTGGATTCCTCTCCCGATATGTTTACCTGAATAAGTATATCAACAGTTCTGCCAATTTTCAATGCTCTTTTATTAATTTCTGAAGCCAGCTCCAACCTGTCGACAGAATGTATCATGCTTATTTTATCGACAATGTATTTAACCTTGTTTGTCTGAAGGTGTCCAATCAAATGCCAATTACAGCCTTCACCTATAATATCGGACTTTTCTGCATATTCCTGAACCCTGTTTTCACCTAAATCAATAATTCCTTCTTCAATTATTTTCCTTATCCTGTCTATGTCAACTGTTTTCGTCACAGCAATCAATTTAATATCCTTATGGCTTCTCCCACTTTTCTGAGCTGCCTTATCAATTCTATCCATTATATTTTCAAGATTTCCCCTTAAATAATCAAGTTCCTTGTTCATCAGTTTATAATCTGTCCTTCCTCAATATTTTTAGGATTTACTATATAGCTTGAATATAAGCTTACACTTCCCTCAAAAGAAATATCCGGCTCTTTTATAATTGCAAATTCATTATTTTTTCCGATAATCTTAACTTTTTTATATCTTGCCCGGTTTGCCCTGACCAGTGCTATTTCTGCAGTCATATTCACAGTGTCTATATTCTTTAGACTGCCCAATGGAACTTTCAGCCCCTTATAGTAGCTTTTTATCAAATCAACACTTACCTTCCTGAATCCTGCAGTCTCAGACAGAGCTTTGTTTACCCTGACAGCTACAATATTATTTCCTTCAATCTCAGGGGACTTATAAAATATACTGCAGTCAATAACCATGTCTATATCATTGATTCTTATTTTCATGTCACTATCTGCTTTTAATTCTTCAGAATTCTTTGGATTCATTGCAAAAACAATATAATAGTCTATATCCTTAATCACTTTTGCAACTGGTATACCCTTGTCGGAATCTATAGCATTATCGCCAGCTTTTTCATCTGCTGCAAGTAAATTCTTAAGCTCCTTGAACGTCAGATTTTTGATTTTATCCGGAAACAAATCATCTTCATAGCCATCGACAATATATGATATTATTCCTGATGACTTTGAATTGATCTTAACTGTATTCTCCTGTATTTTTTTCTGGATGGCATTCTTTTCATTAACAAGAGCCTTCAGATGAATGTCCGCCACTCCGGAATCTCCAGTAATGGTTGACTTTTTCCGGATCAGCCCATCTATTTCAGCTTTAATTTTTCCAACTGCGGAAAAGTTATTGTTATTGCCATAGGATATAACAGTTTGAAGCTTCTCCTCAATCTCATCTTCAATTTTCATTATATCTTGAGAAAACACTTTTTTGTTGCTGACCTTGTCTTTATTAATATTTATTATTCTTAAATCAATATCATTCAAATCCGACAGAAGTTGTTCCGAGGACTTATTTAATATGGTCGCTACAGTTGATTGTACCCCGATTTTACCTCCTTCATCAATTTCCCTTATACATTTGCCGTCAATCTTGGAATAAAGCACCTCCTCGTTTCTGACTAAAACAGCATCAGTATTTGTTGAAACCTCTATCTCACCCATTCTTATTATATCTGTGCTTACATTCTTGCCGTATATCCATATTAATACAGACGGAACATATAGAAGTAAAAAAAACACTATGAGTACACTTCCAAGTTTTATTCTTTTTGACATGTTTACTTTCTCATTAACCTCCATACCTGTCCCCCTAAAGCATTCACATCAAATTTTAACTATTCCTTTAGCCAGCATCTTTTGCAAAGCAATCATTATTCCAAGCTTAACATGCTCATAGACAAGCCCTCCCTGCATATAAGCCGTATAAGGAGGTTTTATCGGCGCATCCGCGCTCAACTCAATAGACGAACCCTGGATAAAAGCACCCGCTGCCATTATCACTGGGGCATCATAACCAGGCATGTCCCAGGGCTCAGGTGTGACAAAGGAATCCACCGGTGAACCCTTTTGTATGCCCTGGCAGAAGGCTATCAGGCTGTCAGGATTGTCAAACCTTACTGCCTGAATAATATCCCCTCTCTTGTCATTTACTCCAGGACTTGTTTCATATCCCAGGCTTTCCATAACAGCAGCGCAGAATACCGCTCC
This sequence comes from Clostridiaceae bacterium, assembly GCA_012513545.1. Next base: position 2,977 of record JAAZCB010000011.1, on the reverse strand, counting down.
CTTTATGCTTTCAGCTACCACATGCGGCGCAAGAAACAAGCCTTGAAACAACAACCTGTTATGTCCTAACGATGGACCTACCTTTTTGCCTAAGCCTGGTGTTGTAAGCCTGTAAGCTGCCTTATCAACATATATTTTTTTGCCGGCGATATAGCCTCCGGTCGGAGCAAGCCCTCCTCCGGGATTTTTAATTAGAGACCCCGCAGCCAAATCAGCCCCGACTTCTACAGGTTCCCTTTCTTCAACAAACTCACCGTAACAGTTATCAACAAGGACTACAATGTTGCTTCTGATTGCTTTAACAAAACTTACAATTTTCCCGATCAAATCTATTGATAGAGGTGCTCTCCATGCATATCCTCTTGACCTTTGAATGAGAACCATTTTTGTTTTATCGTTGATGCCCTTTTTAATGCCTTCAAAATCAATGCCTCCATCATCTAAAAGCTCTACCTGCCTGTATAAAACTCCAAACTCTTTCAACGAACCTCCACCCTGGCCTCTTATGCCTATTACCTCCTCAAGGGTATCATAGGGCTTTCCTGTAACTGACAAGAGTTCATCACCAGGTCTTAAATTCCCGAACATACACAGAGCAAGAGCATGTGTACCCGATACAATATGGTGTCTTACAAGCGCCTCTTCCGCCTTGAAAACATCACTATAAACAGCGTCAAGCACATCTCTCCCTTTATCATCATAGCCATATCCTGTAGTCCCTGGAAAATGCGTATCGCTTAAGCTATTGTTCTGCATTGCCTTTATTACTTTTATCTGGTTAAACTCCCTGACACAGTTAATCTCGTCAAATACCCGGCCTGTTCTTTTCTCTGCCGCCGAAGCCAAATCAATAACTTTCTTATCTATACCGAATTCCAATTCCAAATAATTAACAAGCTGATTATTCATTAATTTTTCCTCACAAAAATATATTCAATGTATATTTTAACATATCAAGCTCATATTACAATATAATGCTTATATGGTTGGGTGTATATTTTTCTTCACATCTATTACATGCACCCTATATGGTTTTTGTTCAGTTTAAAACAGGTTTGAGAATCCTCCATTCATAAGGCCGCAATTCCAACTTCAGCCTGTTTGCGTCAAGCTGATATAAAGTCTTCGTGTTCAGACACTCAAGAACATTTGTTGTATATGAGAAATCACCTGTATCAATAATCCCGCTGACCTTCTTTGGGCTGGTATTCATAACAACTATTATCAGAGCACTATCATTCTCCCTCATATAGGCTAATATGCCTTTGTCCCCGTCAACACGGACATCCCTGTATTTCCCGTTTCTTATCACCTTATTTCTTTTTCTTAAAGCTATAAGGAAGCGGTACAATCTTAAAATGTTCATGTTCCACTTGCTTTCATCCCAGATCATTGGTTTTCTGCAGTGAGGGTCTCCCTCTCCCGTCATTCCGATTTCATCTCCATAATACACAAGGGGTACTCCGGGGAATGTAAACTGAAATACAACTGCCAGTTCAAATCTTTCCTCAGCGTTTGCACAAAGCGTCAAGAACCTTGACGTATCGTGAGTTCCAATAATATTTAACATACTCACTGTCACAGATGACCTGAATTTCATTAAGTAATTGTTAACCCTGAGTTTGAATCCTTCCGCATCCACCGACCGATACGCAAAAAGGTCATCTATCAGAGCCTTTAAGGGATAGTTTGTCACTGAATCAAACTGATCACCGTTTAACCAGGAAGATGCCTCATCAAAAATTTCACCTATAAGTACAATATCTTTGTTATATTCCTTAACCCTTAGACGAAGTTCCCTCCAGAATTTTCTATCGATCTCATCGGCTACATCAAACCTCCAGCCATCAACCCCAAACTCAAGAGTCCAGTATTTGACAACCTCTATAATATATTTTGCAACTTGCGGATTTCCAGTGTTCAACTTCGGCATATCTCCAAAATATGAAAAGCACTCATAATTTGGTCTGTTACCTGAATAAATCGGATAGGAGCGGATATGAAACCAATCCTTATACTCTGAGTTAAGGCCATTTTGCTTAACATCATAAAAAGCAAAAAATTTATCGCTGCAATGGTTAAAAACACCATCGAAAATCACTTTGATGCCCTTATCATGACAAAGTTCTATAAGCTTTTTAAGCTCCTCTTTATCTCCAAACACAGGATCAATACTAAAAAAATCTTCAATGTCATATCTGTGATAGGAGCCGGATTTAAATATAGGATTGAGATATATTGCATTTACACCAAGATCAACAAGATAATCGATTTTCGATATAACTCCCTTAATATTGCCCCCGTGAAAACTGTTTTCACTAATGGAAGTATTCTGATGCCTGCAAAACCTATCAGGGAATATCTGGTATATGCTTGAATTTACAAACCAGTCCACCTCAGAAATAACATCTTCCTTCGATATGCTCGAATAGCAAAATTGACCGTTCTCCGGCCTGTAATTGAAAAAACCATTCTGATTATACCATTTTCTTTCCAGGTGGTCTTCCAGATAAAACATGTACTTAAACCTCTTTATTCCTACTGACAACCTGGCTTCATAATAATCAAAAAGCTGATCGGAACATACCATTTCCATCTGTACAGAGCCTTTCAATGATGGATCATACTTCTCATGGTATATAAGGATACATGCTTCAATATCATTTTTCTTTGTTTTAAGCCTTATAACAAGAGTATTGTTTTCATCCGGATATGCATACTCGCTGTATGGCTTGTGGTATATAGCTTCAAGCTGCATTATTACTACACCCTCTTCTATTTGAAGGTTAATTTATATGCCTTTATTAATAATAACATATCGTTTCTACTGCTTCAATCGAAGCTGCTGCTTTGGGTGTACATTTTAATCGTGCACCAGATTATTCCAAGAACTAAAGCTCCAAGGCTAAGAGAATGTAAACTCGCTACGGGTCGAATCAAACTCGCTTCGCTCAAACAGTGATTCGACTTATCCTTC
>JAAZCB010000106.1 GCA_012513545.1 Clostridiaceae bacterium | reverse complement strand
TTAAGCAAACGTCGTATATATGATAGAATTCTAAGATCTTAAAGCCCGTTGCAAAACTGTAGTGGGGTTGGGAAATCCAGATGAAGTGTAACAGATGGAGTAATGACTAGAAGGACTTCCCATAGAATAAATATACTAACCATCGTCGCGATATTTGCAACATAAGTTGTTGTATACGCAACCAATGATATATTAGCATTATTTCAGTCAATTGTCAAGAGAATAATTTACAGGGCTTCTGTCTAAAAATAGAGGAATTGTCCGCAGTTTTTCTTTATTAATTAGAGTCGTGTTTTGTGTATAGATGATGAATTGAAAAAAATATACAGCAAATTTTTTTAAATTTACATATAAAAAGACGGGAATAATTCTCTTGTAATGTAAGGCCGATACTGCCTAAATGCTAGCCAAAGCTTAAGACTAACAGGAAAAATTTATGCTGGGCAGCTTATCAGCCAGCTATTATTTGCTCGGGATTTCGCCTGAGCCGGGCGGAATATTGCCCTCGTATCCGAGTTTTTGCGATATCTGCAATGTGGTATCAATAAGCAAATCTTTATAGCTAATCAGTTTTTCATAGTTGGTATAAAAGACTGGTGCCGATATGCTGAGGCTGGCAACGATGCTGCCGGTATGATTGAATATTGGGGCAGCGATACAATTGATTTCCTCGAAATTCTCGCCAAGATCCAATGCGTAACCGGCTTCCCGTATCTTTTTGAGTTCTTTTTTCAGCTCGTCGAAACTGCCAATTGTCCGTTCAGTAAACTTTTCAAATTTGTAATTGCTCATGAGTTTGTCAACATATGAACTCTTCTGGTATGCCAACAACACCTTGCCCATGGCGGTGCAATAGGCGGGATAGGAATATCCCACCCTGGAATACATGCGTACCATTTTTCTGGCATCGAGTTTGTCGATGTAAATCATATTCGTTCTGCTCAATATGGAAAGGTGCACAGCCTCATCCGTTTCAAAGTTGAGTTTTTGCATAAAAGGATGAGCGGCATTTCTTATATTCAACAATTCTGTTGAAGCACTGGCCAAAACATATACAATATGCCCGATTTCATACTTGCGCTGTTCGTTCAGCCTAACAAAGCCTTCTTCCTGCATGGCCGCAAGCAGCCGCGATGCTGAGCTTTTATGCACCGACAAATACTGCGCAGCTTCTGTGACGTTCATAGGCTGCTCGGCGAGTGTTTTGAGAAGCCGCAAAGCTTTAGTGATTGTTTCCATTTATACTCCAATCCTTATGCTTTACTTATAAAACGATTTATAAGGAAATAATAGCATTTATTAATAAGCAAATCAAATATTAGATGGTTGGATTTTTTAACGAAAAACTGCTCCTGTTATTTAACACAAATAAGAAACTATTAAGATTAATTTTATGCCGTTGACAAAAAGCAAAAAGGATGTTATGATAAATACAAAGTTGCAATAAATACAACAAAGGTTGTGAATATAGCAACAAATAGCAGCAAGCTTATCAGGACATCCGTGAAAAAATAATCCATAAAAAATAAATAAACAGAAAAGGGATACGAAAAATGAAGAAAATCGTTACCTTTGGTGAAATCATGATGCGTTTGAATCCGCCGGGATATCAGCGCATCACGCAGGCTACTGTACTGGAGATGAGCTTCGCCGGAGGAGAGGCCAATGCGGCGGTATCGCTGGCG
>JAAZCB010001248.1 GCA_012513545.1 Clostridiaceae bacterium | reverse complement strand
GAGCCTATCTTCATATAAATGCAATAATGTAAATGGTTTGAGGGTTTTTATCGAAAGTTTGTCTCATAATATAGAATATGAGATGAACAAGCTCAATATAGTAAAAAAGCTTACAGGATATGCCAGCGTACTTACTGATAAATACATTAACTTTCAGCTGGATGCTTTTTCAATCAAAGAAAGAGAGGTAATATACAGGTTGCTAAAAGGACGCTCAAATTTTGAAATCGCACAGGAGATGTATATTTCGGAGGCTACAGTCAAGACACACTTAAAACATATATACGAAAAATGCGGAACTAAGAATAAGACAGATACTGCCGTATTGATTTTGTGCAGGGATTTATTGGAGAATTTCGGTTAGGGGAAGGTCGCAAATGACACTATATACAAAAATTAAAATTGTATTGGCTTTATTTCTGGCAGTAATAATATCTTTTCTTACGTTTACATATTTAAAATCATTAAATGATGAGGTTACGGTAGTAGTAGCAGCCCATGACATCGACGAAAGGAATTGGATAAAGCCGGGAATGTTAAAGGAAATAAGCATTGGTAAGAAAGAAAAGCAAATACTGGCATCTAATGCATTTACAAGCATAACTGACCTTGAAAACGCAATATCGAAAGTCAGGATAAAAAAGGGAGAGATAATAGACAGCCGGAAAGATGTGATAGTTGGAACCAGACAATCATTTCTGGAGAAAGAAATTATTACTGAAAACGGTGCGATTAACAAGGCCTATTTTTTATCTGGAAATAAAAGGCTTATTACAATCAGGCTCGATTCTCACGGTGCCCTGAACAATAAGCTGAAAGCAGGTGACTGGGTTGACGTTATTTTTACCTCAGACGGTGGTAGTGAAAAGTCTTTCTCATTTACTATACTTCAGCATATTGAAGTGTTTGACATAGAAACCTTTAACGGTAGCAAAGGTGCTGTACAGCAGAATATCACACTGGTTGTTGAACCTCAGCAGGCGGTTGATATTGCCTGGGCAAAGAGAAACGGTAATCTGGATCTTGCGCTCAACCCTACAGAAGGAGAGAATGAAATAGTTTTTCCTTCTAATATTGATAAATTCTTAAAGTAAGTAATTGTAAAAACTGAAGTACTTTAATTTGGAGAGAGTTGTTTTATGAATAATAGAAAACCAAAGACGGTAATGTTTTATTCGCCCCAAGGAGGAACCGGAAAGTCTACATTATCTTTAAATACGGCGATTTTCGCTGCAATGCGGGGATTTAAAACATTGTTGATAGATATGTCTATTTATGGAAGTATAATGTCCTCGTTAAGGATACCTATGAAGGGCGGTAATGGACTGTCATCTGTTATTACGCATTTAGACCTTGAAGTAAACATCAAGGAGCCGATGAGATTTAATGAAGCCTTAAAGGGTTCAATTGTAAAAAGTAGTGTGCAGGGTAATCTCGATGTGCTTACCGGAGGGAATCCTATCAGAGTGGAAGCTTTGAGCCAGGAGTACGTAAGAGATATTATAAACAGTGTCAGAAGCCTTGGTTATAATATGATTGTTATTGATACTTCATCAGAATTAAGTGTTAAGAATCTGATATTGTTTGAGATGGTGGATTATGTTTTTATGCCTGTAATTCAGGACGTATCCTGTGGATGGAAAATGATGCTTTTCAAGGAAGTTATTGAAAAGTGTGTTCTGGAAAAGAACAAATTCAAAGTTATTATTAATATGTGTAGTAGATACTCAGGATTTAACAACCTTGAATTTGAAACAGAGATTGGGTTTGAGACAATAGGAGAAATACCTTTATACATAAAAAAATATCAAAATTTTATAAACAGGGGAGACCAGATTCATTTAAAATACAATAAGAAGGCTTATATGCGTTTCCAGGATATAGCAAGTACAATTATAAGCTTGAAATATTAAGCGGGGTTTATATGAGGGTAGAAAGGCTAATAAAAGAAAGACAGCTGTCAATAGCAAATCAATTGCATGCAAAACAAATGAGGAGTAAAACCAAAGAAGTAAATATAAGGCTTGTCGATAATAAATTGGAACTGTTAAAGAAAATAAGGGAAAAGCTTATTGATAAGTATTCCATATCAGATATTGACTCTGTTAATAAGTTTGAACTTATCAAAAAAGAAGCATGGTCAATGATAGAGGATACAGTGCAGAAAAATCATCTCAATATATACCTTGACTCATACGACAAGGCCGATATACTGGAAATGCTGATTCAGACCATGTTCGGTTATGGAGTTCTTGATCCTTTGATAAAAGATCCATCTATAACTGAAATAATGGTTAATGGAACACAGAAGATTTTTGTTGAAAGGAATGGAAGAATAGAAGTTGCGATGAATAAAAGGGGAGAACCCTTAACATTTAATAATAATGATGAACTTTTATATGTTATTGAAAAAATTGTAGCACCGATAAACAGGAAAGTTGATGAAAGCAATCCGATTGTTGACGCAAGACTTCCAAATGGATTCAGGGTTAATATCGCGTTAAACACAGTTTCTTTGGATGGCTCTGTAATTACAATCAGAAAATTTCCGGAGAATCCTTATACAATGAGTCAACTGGTTGAATTCGGAGCTTTGTCTGAAAATGTTGCACTTTTCCTCAAATACCTGGTGAAAGCAAAATATAACATTATTGTATCTGGGGGGACAGGAAGCGGAAAGACAACTTTTTTAAATGCTCTCAGCAGCTTTATAAACAAAGATGAGAGAATTATAACAATCGAAGATTCAGCAGAACTTAAAATAACAGGTATAAATAATCTTGTCCGTCTGGAAACGAGGCCTCCAAACATCGAAGGAAGAGGAGAAATAACTATGAGAGATCTTGTCAGGAGTGCCCTTAGAATGAGGCCGGATAGAATAATTGTTGGTGAAGTGCGTGGCGGAGAAGCCCTGGATATGCTGCAAGCCATGAATACAGGGCATGACGGGTCATTATCTACCGGGCATGCCAATTCTTCAATAGATATGCTGAGCAGGCTTGAGACAATGGTTTTGATTTCAGGGGTAGAATTACCGCTTGTATCGGTAAGACAGCAGATAGCATCGGCGGTAGAATTTATTGTTCATCTTGCTAAGCTCTATGATGGCTCAAGAAGGGTGGTCCAGATAACAGAGATAATTGATGCTGACAGGGATGGATATATAACCCAGGATATTTTCCAATTAAAGAGGGATGACGAGTTTAAAGATATGTTAATACATACGGGAAATATGATTAAACGAAAGAACAAGTTTATTTCATCAGAGATAAGTTATGAACAAGTGCAAAAGGTTTTAACATAAATTCATAATTCTCAGAATTTTAAAAAGGAGGTGGATAAAGTGATAAATGATATAATCTTTAGAACATGGTTTACTTTAAGAAGGCTTAAGAGTTCCAAAAGAGGACAGGCAATGACCGAATATGGTCTCGTAATTGCATTAATTGCTGTAGCTGTAATAGTAGCTCTTGCAGCACTTGGCGGAAAACTTACGGATCTTTTCAAATTTATAACCGATAGCATAAACGTTCCGACAGCGAGTTCATGATGAGTATGCTTTACATCGGACTTCTTATAGAAATATAAGAAGTCCGGATGTAATTTTAACAGCAGTATCTTTGGAGGTCTTATGAGAATTATTAAAAGCAATAAGGGGCAGTCGGCACTTGAGACTGCGGTAATACTCCCTTTTATATTGTTTATTCTTTTTGCTATGATTTCGTTAGGAATTTATATATATGACCATTCGGTTTTATTATTGGCTGCTAATAAAGCAACTGATACCGGTATAGGTATTTTATCAATTGATGATATGAGTGATAGTGAGAAAGAAATTAAGATTGAAGAAGCCGCAAGAAATTTTGTCAACTCCGGAATATTCCTTGAAGAACCTGATGAGCCAGATGGTTTACCTGAATTAGCCCTGATAAGCGAAGCTGATGAAAATGGTGAGCGTAAGTTATCTGTGACTGTTATTAGAAGGTTTAACTGTGGTTTGCCTTTTGTAAATAAAATTTTTAGAGATAACATGATAATTAAGGCCCAAAGTACTTATATTTTTAAAGAATATTGAGCAAGGAGTAGCAATATGAGGTTTTTAAGAAATGAAAATGGACATACAGCGGCTTTTATGTGTATTTCAATGCCTTTGATAATTGCTGTTTTAGGCGTTTGTATAGATGGTAGTTTACTGCTTTATTATAAAGCTAGATTAATGACTGCTACTAAGCTGGCGGCAGTTTCAGCAACATCTTTTTATGAAATAGAGAATGACCAGCTTATTATTGACTTATTAAGTGCTGAAGATGCAGCTTTGAGAACGCTTGGCCAAAACTTTGAGAGTGCAGTAATGACTAGATTCGAGATAGACAGTGTTGAGAAGAATACATGTACTGTTGATGCGCAGGTAGAAGTTCCCTTTTATTTTTTAAGGATGCTCGAAGCTTTCGGGTCAGGGATTACTCATAAAACCTTGATGGAAAGTTATACTGCAAGCAGAAGTATTGATAAACAAGGTGATGATTAAAATGCATAAGACAATATCCATACTGGCGTTTTTTTTAGTTTTAATAATTCTGATTCCATGGAACGAACTTTTTCCATCAAGGAACTTAAGAAAGTTAATTAAATTTCTTGATGAAGAAAGATTCAATTCAATTGTAAGAAACAATAGCCTTTTTCATAAATTTCTCCATTTATCTGAAGGAATTTACAGGATTTTAAAAATAAAATATAAACCTGATAGATATAAATTAATAAAAAACAAGATACAAACCGCAGGGATTAATGAAACACTAAGCGTAGAGGCATATATTGGTGCAAAAATATTCCTGGCATTGATTAGCTTTTCTTACGTTTTATTATTTTTTTTGATTCAGAGATCAACGCTAATCTTTTCATTACTGATTACAACTCCAGTAATTGGATATATAGTTCCTGATTCAATTCTAGCTGGGAAAATAAGGAAAAGACAATGGCAGATACAAGTTGAACTCCCATATGTGTTAAATACATTAGCTATAATAACAGAAGCAGGGCTTACTTTTTTTGAAGCCATAAAGAAAGTATGCGAAGTAAGGAAGGGTGTTTTTGTCGGCGAGTTAAATAAGGTGCTGGAAGAAGTCGAACTGGGAATTCTGAAAAAAGATGCTCTTTACCGTATGGCTGAAAGATGCGAGGTTAACGAGGTGAGTGTATTTTCTTTTACACTTGCACAAAGTCTTGAGAAAGGGACAACGGGAGTAGCCCTTGCACTAAAGGAACAAGCTGGAGATGCTTGGACAAAGAGAAAAAATAAGGCAAAGGAAATGGGAGAGAAAGCTTCCATAAAGTTGTTTTTTCCGATGATTTTGCTTGTATTTCCTTGTCTTGCAATATTTCTACTGGGACCTGCCATTTTATCAATTGTAAAACTTTTAGCATTGAGGTGAAGTTTTTTATATGAATGTTTTTTTGATTAGTATATCAACAGGTACTGTTGTTTTTCTTCTTGTTAGTATTATTCAGGACATAATATATGGTGACAGAGGGAGAAATGGCCAGATATCGAAACATTATAGTTTACTAAAGGATGAGAATAATAATGCCCGGAAGAAAACTAAAAAGTTAATATCTTTTAAAATTAATAATTCTGGTATTAAACATTATTACCTTTATGCTCTACCGGCAAGTATAATTATATTTTTATTTATGCTACTGTCTTTTAAGTCCTTTTTTATGGCAACTGCATTAAGCCTTTTTGGAGTAGTACTTCCAAGAATAATGTACAACAATGCTTTGAAAAGGAGAAGGCTTATAATGCAAAACCAATTCAGAGATGCCTTAAACTCTATAATGGCTTCGCTTAAGGCAGGTCTATCGATTAACAGTGCTTTAATAAAGTGTGCCGAGGACCTGGAACGGCTTTATAGTTATACAAAAGACAAACCTATACTTGAGGAGTTTATCAAAATAAAAAAGGATCTTATAATTGGATTGTCTGTTGAGGAAGCCTTAAATGGATTTAAAGAGAGGACTGAAATGGAGGATATTGATGATTTTGTTAATTCGGTTACAGTAGTAAGGCAAAAGGGTGGCAATCTTGTGGAAATAATGGAAAATGTAGTCGGGATGATAACGGAAAAAATAACGATAAAAAATGAAATAGCAATTTTAACAACAGGCAAGAGGATGGAGTCAAAAATAATAACTTTTATACCCATATTTATTGTAATTGTACTTTCTGTGATTGCTCCAAATTATATGAAGCCTTTATATTCGTCATTAGTTGGGAAAATTTTAATTGTCATTGGGTTTATGTTACTGTTAGCCAACTATTTTATTGGCAGAAGGATAACAAATATAGAAGTATAAGTTTTATGACAGGGGATAACCCCCCTGTCAATCCACTAAATCAAGTTTTCAGGATTCAGGTCTTTGAACTTTGAATGAAGGCAATATTCGAGTGGGTGGTGGATTTGCTTCCGTTACGGCACTCTTCATAGCAGCTTTCTGGAGTATAGTATCTGCAGGGCTTGTGGTAAATTCTTGAGTTGCCCACAAGCCCCTGTTAAGTTAGTATACAATTATCGTATTGAGTTATGGACTTTTTGGTGTAGCCACTATTCCTGCCAAAGGTCAAATATTAAGGGGCACAAACAAACTCGCTAAAAGCCCCTGTAAAAATGTGGGTATGAGTAAAATCCTTCGTGCTAAACATGGACTATCATCATTTTAATTAATTTAGTACCTATTATAATAAATAATATGTTTGAAACCAGTACTGCAATATAAAAGGCATTAATAGATTTTAAAATCCAACAGCTTATCATCACCCAAAGTATATTTATACCTGCTATTATAGGACAGATTATTATTGCGAAAATACCAACATAGATCATATACCCAATTGTGGGAATAATTCCAGGGGAAATGATATCTGTTATTTTCAAGCTAATTAAAGGTAACCAAACAAGTATACTTAAGATTGTCATTATCAATTGACTCCTGGTCATATAAAATATTCCTCCTGGCAAATAATACTATACACTTTAAGATAGTTTACACTACTTGAATTAACTGCTAAATCTAATATAATGGGTACTACTCTTTTGCTTTAATTAATTTTTCGTACTCCTCGTAATGTTTTTTAGCTTCTTCATTATTATACTTACCAGTGAATACAAAACTCCAATTAATATCTTCTTTTTCAGGCTCATTCTCTATGTTGCCCCAATTTTCCCAAGTTTTAACATCGTATTTATCATGGTCATTTACACTATAGTTGTAAGTTCCCATATTAATTGGATCTGATTCTTCAGTAGCTAATTGTTTGTTTTTCTTATAAACTGCCTCAAATCTCTTATCTTGACAAGCAAATTTCAAATTGAATTCACCATCCTCACCATACATATGATAAATCGATCCAACCCTTGGATACAATATCCATTTGCCTTTTTGGGCAAGTTTTACCATTTCATCTAATGTATCGGGTGCTCCACTGAATTTATTGAGTTCATTTCTAAAGTAGTGCACTTCCTTTGTCATTTCTATTTTTGTAACTAAATAATCGATAGTCTCAAAAACTTTCTTAAATAGTATTTCATTATAAAACCTCAATTGTCTTAAATCACTGCCATAGTTTAAAACATCACTTTTCATCTTGTTAAATAATTCTTCATAGTCACTCTTGGGTGTTCCCCATTTCTTTAATTTTGCTAATTTTTTATTTAGTTCTTCAAAGTAACTGATACTATAATATTTTTTGTCTAGTGACTTTAACTCTTTGTATGGTTTTGCATTATCGGAAAATAGAACATTCCATGTCTTAGAATCAACTTTACCGTGAATATCGTTTTTGTTCAACAATCCATGCCCTAACTTGAAAGTATAAACAGCATATTGTGTATTTTCATTAAAAAAGCCCCCACAATTCAGTTCATTACCGTTTCCATCCAAATACCCTAATTCTTTAAGCTTTTTCTGTAATTTCAAAACATTATAATTAAAAGTATCTTTTAAACTAATTGATAGCTCTTTATTAAATTTATTGCTATCTTGAAGCTCAGGGTAGAAAAATTGAATAAAATCATCTATTTCTACTACTAATCTATCATTAACAATTCTAGCATTATTATATTTATTGCCGACACCAAAGTACTTCTCTTTACCATTAAGCTTTACCAAAGCTGCGTTTTCTGCAGGAATCCATTTAATTGAATTAAAAGGATTCCACCTTGAAGAAAATGAATTGTAAATTTTTCTTAAATATACCTCATTAGAATTCTCTCCATTTTCCAAATCGAGATTTAGTATATATCTCTGATCCGGAGTTAATTCTGAGGAGCTCATTGTTCCAAACTCATCAAACTTTGTTGTTCCAACAGCAAATGGTTTAGTAAGATAATCAAAGTTAAGGTTATTAAGAGGGATTAAGTAATTAAGGGGGTCAACAGTTTCACAATTGCTGCCATCTATTAGGCATGGTGAATTGTTAGTTGACTTCAATACTTCAAAATGCAATACATACCCGCCAACTACATCGCCTGTGTTTCCGACTGTACCGACTTCCTCGCCAACAAATACATTATCTCCGATTTCAACATTTATTGAATCCAGATGCGCATATCTAATCTGCATATAGTTGTCGTCAAACTTTGAATTAATCACTATTAAATTACCATAACCGTCTTCGTATCCTGCATAAATAATTTCTCCACTATATGCTGAGAACACAGGATCTCCCTGTTCGCATTGTATATCAATACCTGCATGTTTTTTATTGTATTGCTCATCAATTTCTCCATAATAGAGAGTAATATTACTACTCGCAACCGGCCAGGTCAAAAGGTCTCCTGAACTGTCAGCGCCGGGATTTGATAACAAACCGTCAATGTTTATGTTGTCAACCAATACAGCTGTATCATAAGCACTGTCACCAACATCCCAAACATGAAACTTCAAAGTAGCATATTGCCCCTGATGTTGGCTTACATCGAAATTAAGATGCTTCCATCCTGTCATAAAAGAGGTACTATCGCCGCCATAAAAGTCAATCCCCTTTACAGGCAACCACACAGAGGTATTTATAGATTCCTCTGCAATAACTGTTGTACCTTTTGATAGCACGATTGTACACTGGAACTTGTCATCATATCTACTTCCGACAAACTCCATTGGTTCTTCCGAAACTAAATTATAATCGAAGGAAAGTGTATTGCTTCCTTCGGGGATATAGAATTTTTGCTCAATCCAACTATTGGAATTATTGGTAGAACCAAGTCCCGTGCTTATAATTGCCATATTATTTCCACTTGTAGGTACCAAAGGACCAAGCTGTGTAATAGTTCTGGTATCACCAGACTTTGTCCAGCCT
>JAAZCB010001247.1 GCA_012513545.1 Clostridiaceae bacterium | reverse complement strand
GTCCTGGATCAAAGGATTTAAAACTGAATGACTCATACAATAACACCTGGACAGCTAGTATGGTTGGAAACTGTTATAAGATTCAGGCCTATGTTCCATGTGCCCTGGAAACTACAAATGATAAAGAAGAAAAAAGACAGTATAAGATATACGATCCCAAGAGCAGTGATAAAGACATTCCTAAATTTTCAATTTTTTATACCTTTGACAATCAGATAATTTGGGGAAGTCGCGATACAAATTCCTATGAGTTTTTAAAAGACTTTTTATTTACTGATGATACAGCTTATGTCAATATTGATATTCACGACTCAAATGGTATACTTGTAACACCTAAAACTGAATCTCAGGAGTCTAAAAATTATATTAATGTTACTGAGGAATATTTCAATGAACTTCCACTCAAAGTCAAGGATGCAATAGACGTCAACTAATATGTTTTACCAAAGGAGGTAATCACAAAAGTGATTACCTCCTTTTTGCTTCAATTTAACCAAATTCTAATAAATGTATTGACATCCTCCATTAAAAAATGTAACATCATCATGCTGTGTTGCATCAGGTCAACTCCTGATTAAATATGGCTTTGATTAATATATAAAGATGCTTTATTTTTTTTACTATCTGACTAACGGAGGTATTATAAGCATGACAAGGGTTCTACAATTAATAAAAAAAGCAGGTATCTGCTTTTTAACAGCGTCAATGCTGCTTTCAAGCTGGCAAATAGTCGCTGCTCAGCACCAAATTAAAGACATAGCTGAACAAAGATTGCATCCGGGTGTCAAACCTCTTTCTACAGAAGACAGACAATGGATGCACCAGAATATGGCCAAATTAGAAAAGGTACAGCCTAACATAATTGGTCTTGAAAGAGTTAATTCTACGAGAAAGAAAAAGGGGCTGCAGGAATTAAGTATTAATAAGGCTGCTCCTCTTGGAAAGGATGTTGTTATAGAAAGGACTCCGGAAATAGTTAACCAGTATTCAAAAGCTGCTCCGGCAAGCGTCACCGATTCCGTTTATAATCCTGAAACTTACTACGAACAAACCGATCTGCAACCGTTTGTTGACAACAGCACACTTCCCTATTTCCCTCCCATCAGACACCAGGGAACAATTAGTTCCTGTACATCCTTTTCAACAGCTTATTACCAGGCAACACACATGATCGCTCTGGCAAATGGCTGGGATACCAAGGATACCAGTAACAATTCCAACAAATTCTCTCCAAAGTGGGCATATAATCTGATAAATGATGGAAAAGACAATGGAACTAGTCAGGTAAACGCCTACAGACTTTTTATGGAACAGGGAATTGCTACATGGAATGATTTTCCTTATGACGAAAATTTTCTCGATTGGCCTACCAATTCAGAAACCTGGCAAAATGCCTCGTTATATAAGCCTGACAAGGTTGGTTACCTTCAAATATGGGATGGCTCTGATACACCTGTCGAGGACCAGTCTGATGATACATTAAATAATATTAAGCAGCTTCTTAATAACGGTTATGTCTTAAGCTTCAACACAGTAATTTCTGACTGGATATACAAACCAATAACCGACAACCTTAATTCCTCTAATGATAACATGCTCGTAGGGCGTGCTGCATGTTATATGCGCGACAGTGATATTCCCGGTGACCTTGCGCATGCTATGACTATAGTAGGCTATTGTGATGATGTATGGGTAGACATTAACAATAACTCACAGATAGACAGAGGTGAGCTTGGAGCTTTCAAAATTGCCAACTCATGGGGAAGCAGTTGGGGGATAGATCCCTATACCCAGAAAACTGCCAATGGTGACGGATTTATCTGGTTATGCTATGATGCACTTAACAAAGTATCATCTGTTAATGGAATTAATCATACTGCCTCCCGTTGTATGGCTATAGACGAATACAACACTGCCTTCTGGATGACGGTAAAAGCTCCTGAGCCTCCATCACTTTTAGCCAGGATTCGCATTAACCACTCAAAAAGAAATCAGTTAAAGTATGAACTCGGTTACTCGGAAGCAGGCAAATCCTCACCTGATGTTGTATGGACTCCTTACATATTAAACCGCGACTGTGGCGGATTTTCCTTTGACGGTACCGAAGCTTTCAGTGTAGGAACAGTAGTACTTGATTTTTCCAATCTTATTTTAAATAACAATGTCAGCAAAGCAGGGCTAAGATGGTACATAAGGATATCAGACACAATTGCCGACGGTAGCAAAGGATTAGTTGAAAGCGTTGAACTTATTAATCTTTCGTCAGGAACTGTTGTCAAATGCCCAGTTAGAGCCGGGAGAGTTATTGACGGTACTTCATTTACAGTTGCCGCCTATTACCGTCTTGATTCTAAAACCAACAATCAGAATTCTTCAGACTCTTTTTGGTCTTTCAAAGATTCCATTGACTATACTGTTTTTCATAACGGACAGAATTTCGTCGAATCAGGCGGCAGGCTTTTCTTGTACGGCACTGACAAAAGCAGTACATACTCAGGAATGCTTCTTGAATATGACCCTTCAATTGATAACTGGTTTGTTTATGATAAGAATTTTAAACTTAATTCATCAAATTCAGAGACTGTCTCAATAAACGGTAAAATATATTTTGTTACACCGGGTTTCATTGATATCTATGACATTACCTCCAGGGAACGTACCTTTTTTGTAATGCCTGAGTCCATTACCAACCCCGCAGTTACAGTGTGCAATAACAAAATATATATAGC
>JAAZCB010001246.1 GCA_012513545.1 Clostridiaceae bacterium | reverse complement strand
TATCAACAACGGTAAAGCAGATTCTTACTTAAATGCAATGGCAAGGGATATCAAATCCTATGGTAAGGAAATATGGTTAAGACCGCTTCATGAAGCCAACGGCGATTGGTATCCATGGGCTATTGGACATAAAAACAGGGTAAATACAAATGAATCCTATATAGCAGCCTTCAGACATGTCGTTGATATTTTCCGCAACAACGGTGTTACAAATGTCAAATGGGTACATAATGTAAACTGTAACAATGTGGGTGAAGGTACAAGCTTCCTTGGTTTCTATCCCGGTGATAACTATGTTGACTATACCTCAATTGACGGCTACAACTGGGGTACAACTCAATCATGGGGAAGCGTATGGCAAACCTTTGATCAGATTTTCTTACAATCCTATAACGCTTTAAAAGCAATAAACAAGCCCATCATTTTAGCAGAATTTTCATCTGCTGAAATTGGCGGAGACAAAGCAAAATGGATTACTGATTCGTATAACACCATAAGAACATCTTATGATAATATATTTGCAGCTGTATGGTTTCATGAAAATAAAGAGACTGACTGGAGAATAAATTCAAGTGCCGCAACCCTTGAAGCCTTTAAAAAGGCAATTGCTATCGGTACATCAACTCCATCCCCTACACCAACTATACCACCTTCACCTACACCAACTGTAACTTCTTCACCGATTGTGGGAAAAATTGGAGATTTGAATTATGATGATAAAGTAAACTCTACCGACTACTCCTTATTAAAAAGGTATATCCTAGGGCTCCTTACTTTTAATTCAGAAGAGGAAGAGGAAAGATTCAGAAAAGCTGCGGATTTAAATGAAGATAATAAAGTGAACTCTACTGACTACGCTTTATTAAGAAGAACTATTCTAGGTATTTTATAGAGAGAAATATAAAAGAGGAAAGATAATATAAAAGACAGTCTGACGGTTCTGATGTCTTTGAGACAACAGAACCATCAGACTGTCTTAATTTTAACCCTTGTCTTAATTTACTGCATCTGGTAAGTAACTTCCCGGGTCTACCGGCTTATTGTCCTTCAATACTTCAAAATGAAGATGAGGAGGTTCTGCTGCTTCGATCTTTGCAGTATTTCCTACCGAACCTATAACTTCACCCTGTTTGACCTTCTGGTTCGCTGTAACCATGTCGGCGCTTGCAAGGTTTCCATATACTGTCTTTATACCGTTTGCATGCTCAATAAATACCATAATCCCAAATCTCGGATCATTTTTAACATCCGCTACAACGCCATCGCAAACAGCCTTTACAGGAGTTCCCCTATCTGCCTTAATATCAACGCCGCTGTGTGTTCTCCACTCATCAAGAGTTTTTGAGTAAACCAGTTTGTCATACGCAAACTCATATGTTATTTCTCCAAATACCGGTCTTGTAAAGCTCTGAAGCTTTCCAGTGCCTGAAGGTTCTGATTTTGGTTTTTTTTCAGTTTTTCCCTCGCTGCCAGCCTGGTCCTTTTTACCATCTGACTCTGACGGTTTTTTCAGATTTTTATCTTCTTGTTGTCCTTGCTTTTCCTTCTGTTCTCCAGTCTTTTTATCATCTGTTGCAGGTTTCGGAGTTGCTGCTTCCGATGAAGGCTTGCCCGTCTGCGCTAAAGGCTTTGCCGCAGCTTTTGCTTCACTTTCAATATCCGACTGTTTCTGATTAAAGTTTGCAATTGTTTTATCGTCTTCAGTTGAAATATTGCTTGCCATTTCCGAAGAAATAATTTCATTGTTATCAATGTTCCTTGATGATGAAATATTTCTGGAAGTTACAAGAACCGCAGTTATACCTATTATGGTTATACATAATCCCAATACAATATAAAATCCCTTTTTATCAAAAAAATCCAATATCCTTTTTTCTGACACCTTCTTGTCTGGAAATAACTTTTTGAAATTCACTAATCCCACCTCCATATATTATTGTTTCCGCATATGGCAACAATATACATAAAGGCAAAAAAATTTTGTTGGCTGATTGTTATCCGCCGCAATTTTCAAGAGACACTCCCTTATAGTAATACTTAATTATCTCTTCAAAATTTCCTCCGTTTTTTGCAAGGTGATTGGCTCCCCATTGACTCATTCCCACCCCATGTCCATGCCCTATTGTCGTTATTTCAATTTTTCCGTCTTCAGCTTTATCCAGCTTGAAATTCGCAGACCTTAAACCTAAAAGATTCCTAAAATC
>JAAZCB010001245.1 GCA_012513545.1 Clostridiaceae bacterium | reverse complement strand
TCATTCATCCTCCTGCTTAAATTAAATAATTTATTGATAATGTTTTTTATAAGGCAAAACACTGTGACTAAAAATAACAGCTTACATTTAAGATTCAATGTAAACTGTTATTTAAAACATTATATATTAATTTAGATCAACTTTACAATATATTATTCCTTATTTGTACTTTTTGATAAAATAAAATCGGAAAAACCCTTTTCCGTTTAGCAATTACTTTTTAATCCCTAATATTTTAAACTTTATAACTCCATCAGGTACAGAAACTTCAACTGTTGAACCCTTCTTTTTACCAAGGAGAGCCATTCCAACCGGCGATTCGTTTGATATCTTATACTTGCTGGGGTCAGCCTCTGTCGAACCCACTATATAATATTCCACTTCTTCATCAAATTCGACATCTAAAACTTTAACTTTTGAGCCAACACTGACTACATCAGTTTTCACATCATCCTCATCAATAACTTTGGCATGTTTGAGCATGTTTTCAAGCTGGATAATTCTTCCTTCTACATGAGCCTGTTCATTCTTTGCTTCATCATACTCGGAGTTTTCAGATATGTCTCCAAATGAAAGAGCTTGTTTTATTCTCTCTGCAATTTCTCTTCTCTTAACCGCTTTTAAGAACTCCAACTCTTGTTCCAACTTCTGAAGCCCCTCATACGTTAGAACAACTTCTTTATTTACCATTTGAAGCCTCTCCTTTACTTTGAATTTCGTGTTGATAATATATGCATTTATATCTTATTTATTCTATAAACCCTGATACTAACTGCATAAAATTATATTTCACCTGCATGTTATGTTGATATCGACTATAAACATAAACAGCACTGAAACATGAATAACAGTGCCTTCTCACCAAGTAGCCCAACCATTACATAGATTATGACTAACTTGTTATGTGTAAACAATTATAGACTACTAATCAGGCATTGTCAATAATACTCAATAAAAAGGTTTATAATGAGTTATCTTAAGAAAAAACTCACTAAATGGTTTATGTTTAGAAAGAGCAAATATTTTAAGCGGAAATGCCTTTGTTCTGCTTAAAATATTCGCATCATTAATAAATGTAATAAACCATAAATTATATAAATCTCTAAATTTGTCTGCAACAGCATTATACTACCTGTTATTGACCTTTATTATTCAAATATATCAGCAATGGAATATCCATTTTGCCGGAATTGTTTTGATATTTTTGCCATAGTAGTATAATCGGTAAATTTGTTAAAAATATTAACTTCCAACTTTAGTTCATGAATAATAATAATCTCTGAAAGTTCTGTACTGCTGTAATATTCATAGATTCCCCCGTTTAAAATACTTTTGAATTTATGGTTCAAAACAGCGTTTACGCCATTTATCACAACACATCCGTCAAAATATTCCTTTGATGTTTCCTTCCCGAAATTAACAACGACAGCACAGCGCCCCATTCTAATTTCAGCAGGTAAATTACAGGTATCTTCAAGGTTTATAAGCAAGTCCGCTTCATCTGCTCCGTTTTTTAAATCACTTGTTATTCTGACGGCCAGGCCGGTTTCATCAAGAATTTCTTCCATCTTTTCTTCGACAACCTCCTTTTCTCTTGTTATTATAGTTACATACTTTACCAGAGGTGATAAAATTTCAATAAAAAAATTAAGCATATCATGGTTGCTGCCATTGATTATTGCCAAATTAAAATCTCTGATATTGACTTTCCTTTTTTGGGAAACCTGTTCTAAAATATTTATTATGAGAGCTTTATAAATAAAATCTCCCGAAAACGGGTTAATAATACATTTTATTAGATTTAAATTCGGAGGAGTACATCGAGGCAACATGCATTTTTCAATCGAATTATCCATACATGCCTTAGATATTATACTTTGGATCTTTTTTTGCGTAATGTGTTTTACATTCTTTATTTCATTCAATACATAGGGCAGCTTTATAAAACATACCTCAAGACCTTCATCTGTGCAGATTTTTGTTATGGCTTTCCCATCAAGCTTTCTATTAAAAAACCTCTTTAATTTAAAAAGGATTCTTTTTATTGCACTATACTTCTTATTGATCTCATTTTCTTCAGAAAAGACTACCAAACCTATGCAATTCATCTATAAAATCCCATACCTCAATAATTTATATACTTATACTATTTATTTGAGAATTTAAATATTCATATAACTAAAAACCATACAAAAAATCAAGGCCTGCATTGAAAGCAGAAATTTCACTTTCAATACAGGCCTTTAAAATACTAACATAATCAAGTCTATGAATTTACGCTGTAATTTGGTGCTTCTTTTGTTATATAAATATCATGAGGATGACTTTCTCTAAGCCCAGCGCTGGTAATCCTTATAAACTTCGATTTCGTTTTCAGCTCTTCTATGTTTTTAGTCCCACAGTAGCCCATACCGTGTTTGAGACCCTCGACCAGTTGAAACACTGTATCTGATAATGGTCCCTTATATGGCACCCTGCCTTCAACCCCTTCGGGAACAAGTTTATTTGCGTCCTCCTGAAAATACCTGTCACTGCTTCCTCTCTGCATGGCACCTAATGAACCCATTCCCCTATATACCTTAAACCTTCTGCCCTGGTATATCTCAGACTCTCCCGGGCTTTCCTCGGTACCTGCAAACAGGTTTCCTATCATTATAACATCTGCTCCTGTAGCTATAGCCTTTGTAACATCTCCCGAATACTTGATCCCTCCGTCTGCAATTATCGGAACTCCATACTCTTTTGCAGCCATTGAACAATCATATATTGCAGTAATTTGAGGGACACCTATACCGGCAACAACTCTTGTTGTACATATGGAGCCCGGCCCAATTCCAACTTTTACTGCGTCTGCTCCTGCCTCTATCAACTCCCTTGTTCCTTCACTGGTTGCCACATTCCCTGCTATAATCTGGATATCAGGATATGCTTCCTTTATCCGCTTAACGCCTTCAATTATATTCTTTGAATGACCATGTGCCGAATCAAGAGTTATCACATCCACCTTAACACTTACCAACGCAGCAACCCTTTCCATCATGTCGGAAGTAACTCCTACCGCCGCACCTGCCAGCAGTCTTCCTTTTGAGTCCTTTGCCGAACTCGGGTACTGTATGGCCTTCTCTATATCCTTTATTGTAATGAGTCCTTTTAAATTACCGTTTGCATCTATTATGGGAAGCTTTTCAATCTTATGCCTTCTAAGTATTTCCTGTGCTTCATCTAATGTTGTCCCTTCGGGTGCAGTCACCAAGCGCTCTTTTGTCATTACATCCATTATTTTCTTGTTGTAATTGGTTTCAAACCTTAAATCTCTATTGGTAATGATTCCGACAAGCTTTCCATTTTCTGTGATCGGAACGCCTGAAATCTTATACTTCGACATTAAATCCATTGCCTCAAAAACATGGTGCTTCGGCGACAGGAAAAAAGGATCTACAATTACACCATGCTCAGACCTTTTAACTTTATCAACCTCTTGAGCCTGATCCTGAATTGACATATTTTTATGAATTATTCCGATTCCACCTTCCCTGGCTATTGCAATAGCCAGTCTTGATTCGGTTACTGTATCCATGGCCGAACT
This sequence comes from Clostridiaceae bacterium, assembly GCA_012513545.1. Next base: position 131 of record JAAZCB010001245.1, on the reverse strand, counting down.
CATAAGCGGTATATTAAGCTTAATTGTTTTTGTAAGATTCGTTGAAATCTCAATGTCTTTTGGCAGCGTCTCCGATTTTTGCGGAACAAGAAGAACGTCATCAAAGGTTAATCCAACTTTAGAAAATCTAT
>JAAZCB010001244.1 GCA_012513545.1 Clostridiaceae bacterium | reverse complement strand
TCCTTTCTTCTATAATGTTGGCCCAGCAAATAAGGGAATTACATTATACCTTAACGAAATCATCAAAATAAAAGATGGTGAAAAACTCGGAAAGAGTGCGGAAAGTGTCGAACTTGATTTTGACGATATTGGATTATCCGAAGAATCAAAAAATGATGACGACGGCTGGAATTTAGTTTAACATATTCCATACCCCTTAAATATATATTATTTTCCCATTAAAAGAGAGCTTAGATGCTCTCTTTTTTGGTATCAAAATACACTGCAAAATTTGTTAAAAATTATTCCTAAAATTTATATTATATTATATCAAACAAAAATAAGAGGTAGATGTTATGGAGAAGAATTCTGAACAGGTTATACCCTTCGAACCTGATTATGAAACGATTAAAAAAAATCCGAATTTTATGTATCAAAAATATGAGAAAGAAATTGAAAAGCTTTGTCAAAAAGTTGGTTTTTTTCGTTATATACCATGGGAAGAGCTTCTGGGAATTGCATACATATATTTTGCAGAAAGTTGCAAAAAGTATGACCCTTACTATAATAACAACTTTAAATCATTCGGAGCTTTTTGGTATGGGTACACAAGGCAGCGGTTATATTCTCACATGCAGAAATATTTTTATAAGCAAAAACGAGAACAGCCGACTGACTTCATGTTAATAAATAATAGTATGAATGCAAGTATGAATAACGAATTTCCGGATGAATTTGCACTACAGGATAGTTATTGTTTCGAAGATAATTTTTTGTTTAAAACTAATTATCAAGCATTTTTAAACAGTCTAAGTGATTTAGAAAAAAAAGTGTTCTTATTAACACTTAACGGTGCGAAACAAACAGAGATTGCTCAACGGCTTGGTATAGCTCAAAGTGCAGTATCTATTACGTTTGCAAAGGCTAAGAGAAAATTAGTGAAGTATTTCGATATTGATATAAATGAATACAAAAATTTGAGAACTAAGAAATTGTTTAATAATTGTAACTTATCATATCAAAAATATTCAATGAAAATAATTAATAAGTTAAAAAGTGAAGCTGAAAACTTGAGTTTGAATACGTTAAAACAATTATACCCATCATATCCTTACAAGCTTTTGTATGATATAAAAAATGAGAAAGACTTAACACTGTGGATAAAAGATGAAGAGAGCTAAATAAGCTCTTTTTTTAATAATTTCATTTAGTGCCAATGCTGTTATATACCATCCCACAAAATGTATATATAAATTGAGGTGATAATAATGAGGAAAATTATTAAATTGGATGATTATTTAAATGCAAAAAAAACTGAAAAAATTATCGAAGTGATTGACGAACTTATTGCAGAAATTAAAGAAGAAATCGCAGATTATACAAAGTTAAAAGAGGAATTACTGCGTTCCAAGGATGATGATGATGTTTTACGATGAGCATTTAACAGAAATAAAAAAAATATGTAGTAAATTTGTAAAACAGTATAATATATTTACACAGCAAGAATTACTACAACAAGCATGTTTAATAGCATTAGAAACGCAGAATATTACACTGAAAAATTTAAATTACGAACTCGACTACTTTTGTAAAAAAGAAAAACTCTATAAACAACACACAGTTGCTGAAGAATTTATTACAACAGCGAGTGACACTGAATTTTTAGATTTTATAGACTATGCAAATCCAGCAACAGTAAAGCAGTTATTAAAAAAATACAATAAGTTATGTTCATATGCTGAAAAAGGTAATACAGCATGGCATTCAATAAAAATTGACTTAGATGAAGCATTAAAGAATGCAAAATTAACTAACAAACAGAAATATTACGTTGAAGAATATTTAACGAAAGGCATAAATCGAAAACAACTCGCGGAAGAAATGAAAATAAATGAGAATAATGTAAAAAAGCATATCGATGTTGCAATACTCAAAATCATACGATATCTTGCAACATAAATTAATGGGTGATAAAAAAGCAGATTTAAAATATCTGTTTTTTTATATATATTTTATAATATAAAAAAATATTTTAACACACTAAATATATCGGCATAAAAAAACACCCCTTGTATATTTTTAAATATACAAAGGGTGAAGGAGATAACTATTTCTTAAGTTTTTATGCTGCATCTTTGTTTATATCAATTTTTTCACCTTTGTCACTCGTATTTTTTATTGTATTAACTAATTTTACTAAAAAGCTCGGTAATTGTATTCCGCAACGGTCCAAATTTTTGAGAAAACTTAAACCTTCGACGGCAATTTGAAAAAACGTTGTAAGTAAAAAAACGAATGGGATTGTTAAGCCTGCGTATGTTATTAATAAAATGTCTAACAATCCCGCAAAAGCAACAAGCATCAATATTAAAAGTTTTTTAAGTATCCCAATCCAAAATTTGTCCTTTGTTTTTTTCCCAGTTATTTTTGCTGCTGCGTATCCGCTTATAACATCAAAAATAATTGATAATATAAGTATTAATATTGAAATTCCATAGCTTTTTAAAAAAGCTGAAATACCCGCCCCACAGATTGCAATAATCGCTTTAATTAATTCGTTCATCTTCATCATCATTTCCCCTTTTTTTTATCTAAATACTTTTATTGGCACTGTCTGCCAACTACCATTTTTGTACACCTTAACAGGACAAGCATGCCAATTTCCGTTCTTGTATATTCTTGCTTGTACAGTATGGGCGGATGTTGATTTTGCACTAGCACTATATCCGTCATACGCCCAGTTATAACCGGCCATATCCCAAACCTCGTCTGGGTGCGGCACTGAGTGTCCCCAATTCATAGGTACATAACATAATCCATTATCGCCCCATTCATCTCCCCAGGAATTCTGACATATCCAATACTTTGTTCCCGATATTGTTTTCCAACCGATTATAAGCATAGCATGCGCCGCATATGTCCAATAGTCCGGCTCAGGAACTATACCGTCACTTTCAACATAATAAAAATTATCGGGTATATAGAAGTTCATTTGATAATACCCATTGGCCTGTACAAGACTTGCTATATACTGACTATCATAAAAATGAGCGGTATTTTTTGGGTTAAGAAGCTGTATCTTCGCACAGTGCCGAACGTTGGGGGATTGATTATTGTATAATGCAGCTGCTCCATCCTCATAAGCAATATTGTAGCCCCAAAACTCATCCTCTAAGAAACGGTTGTCTGGAAAATTCTTATATTCCCAATTTTCAGGGATTTTATCCCAAACAGGAGTCCCGTCAGTTGTCATTTGATCAAAGGTGTAAGAAGGCCACATTCCATCACCTTCATCCGTCGCCCATGGTTGAAGTCTTCGATTTCCATATATATATGATACGCTGTAGAAGTTTTCAGTAGTTCCTTTTTCTCTGTATTCCAGAATACTCAATGCTGTGGCTAAGGAACAAGCCACACAACTATTTGCTTCTCCTGCATACATTATTCTTCCTTTGTGATCGGGTGCGTATACCGCCTGATTCAGTATTGCTGGTATGAATGATGGCAGATATTGACTTGCTGAAGGTCTCGTTACATCGGGTGTGCTAAAATTAATTGTATCGATTAAAGTATAGCTACCCCCGATTGGCATGTAGTATGCTTTGAAGGTGTAATTTGTCAAGGGTTTCAATAATCCAGGCAAATTTAAGTAATACATTTCAATAACGCCTGAAGGATCTACATCTGCCCCCGTAATAATCCATTCAAGAAATTCATCATTATTGCCATCGAAATGTTCATTTTCAATTCTATATCTCAAGATATAATCATGCACTTTATTTGGATACATATCAATTGCTAATCTCACACTATGAACTGTTATATTCGCTGCATATGCACTAGGCATTGTGAACACCCCCCGCACGAGAACCCCCAGCATGTTTTCTCACATGTGGGGGCTTTTCCTGCACGTCAAACGATGTTTGAAATGCTGTTGTAATCTGTTCTGTATCTGTTTTTGCTGTAATGTGGTAGCAAGAATGTGACTTTAGATTTTCAAAATATATTACTTCTTCATTTTTCATACTTTGCCAATCTTCGTTTTCTATTTTAATCTGTACATCTTCGACATCAGCGAATACTTGAATTGCTAGCCTTGTGGGGGTTGATAGTTTTGTAATTCGTTTCAATTCCATACTATCACCCCTATATCCCTGAAGTATCTATCCAGACAGAGGAAAGATCTGTGGGTGCTGTATTTTTTACTACTACAGGGTGTAGTTCATCGCCATTCAAAACTAAATGACTACAATCCAAATTAATATTATTAGCCCCTGCACCAATACTTACATTACCATCTAGGCACAGCATGGTAAGGTCATCCCACCCCGTTAGACGTAGCGTCTCAGCACTTGTTAAATATATATTTTTGAAATTTTCAATATTGAAAGCTCCAACATTATCAGTGTATAGCTTTGTATAGTCTTCTCCTAACTGATATAGTATTATTTCTTTGTTTTTAGATGAACCTCCACCAATCTGTAGTTTGTTACCTACAAGTGCGTCTGTTGTAACTGCAATTGTTACACCGCTTAACGTACCTCCGGATATCCTATCAGCACTTATACTACCACTTTTTATTTGGTTTGCATTAATATCCCCCGCATATAACCAATCGGACTTCACTGTTGCTGCTTCAATACTTAAAGCGTTAACGTATGGTGCTGTCACGGTATTTCCTATAATAGTTACAGCGTCGTTCTCATTAATTTTATTGTTCCAAGTCGAAGCACTACTTATCTTCGAATCAGGAATGCTTGTCGATATTTGATCAGCAATTATATTTCCCGCATATACCCAGCTTGCAGCGACTTCATCGGCAATTACTTTATCACCCGTGGCAATTGTACGCCAATCCCAATCCCCATTAACTTTTTTACTATTTGCAATTGCAAATATACCAGCCCCAATCAATATTGCCTTCGTGGGGTTTTCAACATTATCGACATACATATCAGGTATATTATGCATTAAAGCATTTTCGACATTAGTATTTATTTCCGTCTGTAATTTTGTTCTTATATTATCAACATACTGAGCTACTATATTACCTTTGGCATTTGTTACTT
>JAAZCB010001243.1 GCA_012513545.1 Clostridiaceae bacterium | reverse complement strand
TCAGGTAGTAGAAATGGTTTCAAAATTCAAGAGACTGGCAAATATCAGAGTCCAACCTCTTATGCCTATGGGAAAAGCATTGGACGGAGATGATGAACTATTCCCTACTGAGGATGATTACAGACAAATAATCAGATTTATCGAAGAATATAATTTCCAAAACACAAAAGGTACAAAAGCAATAATCGAATGGGGAGATCCGATAGACCACCTAAGAAGATTCAATACGGTAGAATTTCAACAGGTATCCTTAGCAGAAATCAAATCTGACGGTTCTCTTTCGGTATCGTCCTATTTACCTCTAAGAGTAGGCAACCTGAAAAAACATACTTTAAAGGAATACTGGAATGCTGGACTAGGCCGCGTTTGGAGTATGCCCATTGTTAAAGAGCTTTCCGAAAGAGTATTGTCTATTGGCGATATGCGTCTTGATGACGACAATATACCCACTACTTTCTTTGAAGATAATCTTATGATTGATATCATCGAGGACAAGCCTTTTGCCAATCTCAACAAATGCACATTGAATAACTTGTACAGAAAAGTTTCAAATGCTTGAGCCGAAACCATAATGAAGGAGGGATAAGTTTTGATTGATCAGAGGTCTAATAATAAAGTAGTTGATAAAAAGACAGACAATGCTTTTGTCAGGGATGAATTAAACGGTGCTATGCTTATTGTTCCGAAAGGGTATACCCAAAATGAGTCGCTGGTAATAAACAAGGTTGGAAGGGAAATTTTAGATATAATTGATGGCAAGCGCACTATTCTTGATATTATAAATACCTTGAGCAAAAGGTATAGAGATGTTCCTTATTCCAGAATACAAAATGATGTTTACATCTTTATTGATAACATGTTGAAGGTTAATCTTGTAAAGTTTATGGAGGTAGATAACATGTATAACGGAAAAACCGTAGATAATTTAGGAGAATATGAGATTTTCAGATGTTCTGAAGGTGACTTTAAGGTCATTCAGCAAATACTGAATTCCAAATCAAAAGTACTCGATGTGTTTAATGCACCTATCGATGAAAGCAATTATGATCCATTATCGTTAAGAACTAAAATATTCAATTACTATGAGGATTTTTACCTGTTGCAAAAAGATGGCAAGGCATGTGCTCTTGTGAGTATAATAACCGGCAGAAACATGCCGAACAAAGTACCTGCTCTAGGAAGGTTCATCACATTGGAGAATATATCTAAAGAGAATTTTGCCCAATTTATTAAAAAGTGTCTTGACAATTACAAGAAAGAAATAGATAAAGAGTGTATTAAAGCCCGTTTTACCATGATATCTTCAAATGAAGGTGAAAACTCAGAAATTGGAGAGGTTATGAAGCTTGCTTCCTTTGACAAAGTTGCCGTGTTTAAGGATGAATACGGCAAGAACAGTAATCAGGTTATTTTTGATTATTACTTTGTTGCATAATTTTTTCATTAATAATTGGGTATAGGAAAAATGGTAAACACCATTTTTTTCTATATATTTATACTAAAATGAAGGGGGGAAACAATAATGTACGAATCACCATCAGTATCGCTTTTATCTCAAAATGTAAAGGCAGGCGACACATGGAACTGGGCTGCAGCAGCTAACGGTGTTGTCGTTTGGCAGGGCGCAGCTTTAGTACATGTAGCCGCTTATGCCAACGTAGCAGCTGCTACTATGGCAGTTGTTGCCGCAGCATTCCTGTGGGTTGTTGGTGCTGTGTTCTTTAACAGCGGAATAATGCCTACAAGGGAATAAGTTTATGAAACAAAAATAGGACAGCAGGTAGTAGCGTATGCTATTACCTGTAGTTCTATTTTAATTATATAGGAGTTGTTATGAAAATATATTGCAGTTACCTCAAAGAGTTTATTCTCGTTAGAAAAAATTTACCATATATTTTGGGAATCATTTTGGTAGTTATTGTTACTACGTTTTGTTCCTTTTTAACACCTGCATTATCAAAACTTGTCATAGACAGCATTTCGTTGAAGGCTGACAAATCCTATCTAAACATGATAGGTATCCTCTCCTTGGCGATTGTTCTGTTTTCCAGTTTTATAAGCATAACCCAGGGTTTTCTTATAAACAAGTTCCTGCAAAGAATGGCTTTGAACATACGCTGGAAGTTTTTCAAACATCTGCAGAACCTGTCCTGGGATAGTTATGACAAGTATATGGCGGGAGAATTGCAGTTTCGGATGTTCAACGATTCTTCCATAATTGCGGAAAATGCATCTTTGCTGCCTCTGAATTTTGGTATTAGTCTGTTGTTTTTAATAGTAATAAATATAGCTATGATTATACTGGAGTGGAAAATAGCTTTCTTTATAGACTCGTTGCTTATAGTGAACGGACTTATCAATCTTTTATTGCAGAAGAAAATGGAAAACTACTCTAAAGACGTTCAGCTGAAAGGGGAGCAAACATACTCTTTAATACAGGAGCAAATGCACAGACTCAAACTTTCACAGTTGTACAATGCTAATAAAAAAGAAGGCAGAAAAACCCTAAAATCTTTAAGAGCTCATGCAGAAGCAGTTATAAATAAGAACATTTTTATTACAAATTCTTCTGTTCTGATTGGAATTGTTTCCTCTTTATGGTCTATAGGTGTTTTATGGATTGGTGGTATTGCTGTTATAAACAAGTCTATAACTCTCGGAGATTTGGTAGCTTTTATTTCCATTACAGGATTGCTTATGCCTCTTGGCAATCAAATAGTTAATGCCCTAATACAATACCCGGTATATAAAGTCAGTATTAACAGAGTTTACGAGATCATTTCGCTAAAGCCTTGTATAAATTTCGTTGAGCATACTAAAGACATGTTTATTCAAAAGGGAACTCTGGAAATGAAAAATATTTCGTTTAGTTATAATTTCGGTTTTAATAAAGTAATCGACAATCTAAGTATCAGTATAAAAAACAATTCCCTTACAGCTATTGTTGGAACGAGTGGTGTCGGTAAATCAACCCTGCTAAAGCTTATGCTAAGATTGTACGATCCAACTGAAGGAAGTATATTAATCGATAGCATTGACATAAAAAAGTATCCATTAAAATCACTGCGTAGTCAGATAGGTTATGTAGGCAACTACTCTCCGGTATTTTCAGGAACGATATATGACAACATTACCTACGGCTCTAACAATGCAAGCTTTGAAGAGGTTGAAGCTGCTGTAGCCCTGGCATGTATTGATATGAAAATCAAGAGTCTGCCGGACGGATTGTTTACTCCTATAGGTTCTAAAGGCATAGAACTTTCTGATGGTGAAAAACAAAGAATTTCTCTGGCGCGTTGTTTTTTGGCAAAACCAAAGATCATCCTCTTAGACGAGGTAACTTCAAATCTTGATCAACAGACTGAAGAAAAAATACTAATTAACCTGAAAAAGATCAGTTCAGATTCCACAGTTATTTTTG
>JAAZCB010001242.1 GCA_012513545.1 Clostridiaceae bacterium | reverse complement strand
TGTCAGGGTCCTGCCTCAGGAAAGACCTCAGGGCTGCTGCAAAAGTAAGCCCTGCTTTTACATTAACCTGAACCTGGTTTATACCTTTTATGGTACTTTCAACAGGGTCCTCAACTGTTAATATGTTAACATTAGGTTTGCACAATTCTCTAAGAGCGGTGTAAAGCGTTGTGGACTTACCACTTCCGGTAGGCCCTGTTACAAGAACAATTCCATGAGGGTGGGCTATGATATCATCGAACTTAGCCATGTCATCCTCAAAGAAGCCAAGATCCAATTTGGATACATTAAAGCCATCCTTGTCCGCAATTCTTATAACAACCTTCTCTCCAAACATTGTAGGCAGTACAGACACACGCATGTCATAGTTCTTGTTGTCAATCTTTATTGCTATTCTACCGTCTTGTGGAACTCTTTTCTCTGCTATGTTAAGTCCGCTAATTATCTTAATCCTGGCTACAAGCGAGGGAACAATCTTTCTATCATGCTTCATTATTTCTACCAGCTGACCATCTATCCTGAACCTGATAATAACACAATCCTCTTGAGGCTCCATGTGAATATCACTGGCTCTGCTGGTTACAGCCTTTTGAAATATTATATTAACCATCTTTACAATAGGAGCATTCTCCAGATCGCTAATTTCAACTGTTTCTTCTTCCTTTTCAGCTTCGGTTATTTCAACAGCTATTTTTTCATTAACCTTTTTAATTTCTTCATCGAGATCAACATTCTTTTTGTTTATATCCACCCTGTCTCTTGATTTTTTATCGGCTTTTCCATAGTGCTTTTCAAGCATATTGATAATCTTGTCTTCTTCGGCAAGGCACGGTATTATTTCCATACCTGTCGTAAGCCTTAAATCATCTACGGAAAATATATTCATAGGATCGCTCATTGCAACCTTAAGATTGCTTTCGATTACTTCGATCGGAATAACCTTGTGCATTATTGCAATATTTTTTGAAACAAGTAAAAGAGCTTCTTGCTGAATTTGAATTTCATCAAGGTCAACGAACTGAACACCCATTTGCTTTTGCAGAACCTCATGGAGAAGTTTGGAATTAAGATAACCTTCCTTGACAAGTATTTTACCGATCATTTCCCCGTTTGCTTTTTGGATATCAAGTGCAGCATCAAGCTGATCCTGGGTTATAACTCCTGATTTAACCAACAGATTACCGATTTTGTCCTTGAAAATACCGTTTTCAAATGAATTCTCTTCAGTATTAAAGGTATTACCGACTTCAGAATTAAAGGTATTACTTACTTCAGAAGTTTTATTTGAAATCTGTTCCAATTCCATGCTCAAATCCTGTTGTTCAACATCAGTCTTTATAGCATTATATAATTCTCTATTCAAAAGGGATGCTTCTTTTTCGAGTAATTCCTCTTCCCTCGTCATGCTGATTTTTTCCTCTGCCTGAGGAGCCGAAACCAAAGGTTTCTTGTCTTCACCAAAATATTTTACAATAAGCTTGTCAATTTCCTTTACATCTGCAAGAACAGGCTTAATCTCAAGTGCAGTAGCCAGACGTATGTCGTCTATACAGAAGATGTCTGTAGGATCCTTCATAGCAACTGTCAGAACGCCATTTTCATTGATAATCGGAACAACCTTGTATCTGTTGGCAATATTCCTGGTAATCAATGTTGGAACACTTGAGTCCTGAACCTCAAAGCCTGAAAGATCAACAAACTCGATCCCCATTTTCGATGCATTTGCAAGCATTATATCCTTTTGAGTTACAAGATTAAGCTGAACCAAAACATCTTCAATGTTACTGTTGTTTTCCCTTTGAATATCCCAGGCCTTCTTTAGGTCGGTTATTTTAAGAACGCCCATTTCCAAAAGAATCTCATCCACACCTCTAGTATCTACTCCTACCATTTTAAACCCCCGCAAACATGTTTAATTTTAAGCCCTAATATAGAAATTGCTGTAAAGAAACAAAATTCCGAACAAAAAAAGCTGATTTAGAATCTATTTATAGTTTATACTAAAAATTTATCTTTGTGAAGCAATAATTATGCATATAGTGTAAAATTAGTGTTCAAGACTTATTTTAACACTTTTTTCTGATATACTCAAGCTTCTTTTATGAAAAATAAATGGTAGCTAATCATATTATGTCAATACTACAGCCATTTCTTTACTAAATAATTTCTTTTCTGCCGTTTTTCGAGAAAATTGTAATACCTTTTAACTTTCTTTGTTTTTCATCAATATGTCACTTTTAAAAAAATAAATTTTTTATTTTATTACATAATATACTGGATTCTGAATTCAATATATTATAATATTAAATAGGCTA
>JAAZCB010001241.1 GCA_012513545.1 Clostridiaceae bacterium | reverse complement strand
TAAATAAAATCGGATTTGGCCAGCCACGGTTTAAAGAATGGCATAGATTTAATGAGTTGTTTCCGCATATAATTTCACCGAACTCTCTGCAACTTAAGGCTATTGAATATATCGTTGAACCAGGTATATATATCATTGAAGCGCCAATGGGTATGGGGAAAACTGAAGCTGCGCTTGGTGCTGCGTCAATTCTAATAAATCGTGGATTGGCAAATGGGATTTATTTTGCATTGCCTACACAGGTTACAAGCAACAGAATATATCTTCGTATGCAGGAGTTTATTAATTTAGCCGCAGCTAATAAGAATGCTGTGCGTCTTATTCATGGTAATTCATGGCTTGTTGATAAAACATTTAATATTCCGGATTTACAGGATTCACCAGATGAATCTGATGATGAAAAGAAGAATAAATATGACTGGTTTGCAACTTCAAAAAGATCATTGTTATCAACATTCGGTGTTGGTACAGTTGATCAGGCACTCATGGGAGTTATTGCAGTAAAACATTTCTTTGTACGCCAGTTTGCGCTTGCCGGCAAGGTTGTAATTCTTGATGAAGTGCATTCCTATGATATGTATACAGGTACTCTGATAAATCAGTTATGTAAATCTCTTGTTGAACTTGGTGCAACGGTTATAATCCTATCAGCGACGCTTACTTCTGGGAGACGTGCTGAACTTCTTGGAGAATCTGGTGAACATAATAAAATAAACGAATCATATCCTCTCATAAGTGGTAAAACTACGGACAATAGAATTCTTGATCCTATCAGTGTGGAACCACCTGAAGGTAAAAGTATAACAGTCATTTTTTATGATGAAATTCAGGCTATCGAAGATGCATGGATTAAAGTTCAACAGGGAGCTTCACTTGTCTGGATTTGTGATACAGTAGCAAAATCCCAGGATATTTATAAAATTTTTAAAGATAAAGCTAAAGATAGCGGTATTGATGTAGGATTGCTTCATTCACGATTTCCATTTTTCAGAAGAGAAGAGATTGAGACAGAATGGCTTGGACGGCTTGGAAAGGATAATCATGACAGGAGAGGGTGTATTCTTGTTTCAACCCAGATTGTTGAACAGAGTGTTGATATTGACGCTGATCTTATTGTTACTGAACTTGCACCTACAGATATGCTCCTTCAAAGAATCGGTCGTTTATGGCGACATGCAAGAGATAACAGGCCGATTGACAGACCAGAATTATGGATTATGCAAGAATCATTTTCTATCGAAGATTCGTATGGCATGTCAGCAGCGGGTATTAGAAAAGGTTTTGGCAACAAGGCGTATGTTTATGATCCGTATGTACTACTCCGGACGCTTGATGAATGGAAATCCCATCAATTGATTGTAATACCATCACAAATTCGCAGTATTCTGGAAAATACATACAAAGATAATCAGAATGAACCTGTTTCGTGGGGTGAATTAAGATCAATAATGAGGGATAATAAAAACAGTCTTGAAAATAAGGCCAAAATCAGTTCTAATGTATGGCATATGCCTCTCCTGATGGATGAGGAAGGTGTTATGACTCGCGTTAATGGGCAGCCTGTTGTGTCAGTTATAAT
>JAAZCB010001240.1 GCA_012513545.1 Clostridiaceae bacterium | reverse complement strand
TAAAATCTCCTTGTATGCCATTTTTGTTATATGTTCTAACATAGTCCTTTGTAAACTCCTTTGCATATTTGGGCAGCTGTAAAAACCACCTTTGAATTGCTTTAACTATATATTCAAAAGTATTAAATTCCTTTTCATTCTCTTTAACATACTTTGAAAATAGCTCTACTAGTTCGTTTATGTACTTCTCTTTCTTCTCATTCCAAGTTTCACAATATATTTCATACTCAGAGGGGTTTTCATTAATATCTTCTAGAAGCTGTCCTGTAATTTCCATTTCAACATTACGGTGAGTTATAACTGTGTACTCCTTATATTCTCTTAATACCGCTGCAATATATATTGGAACAACCCCTAGCTTAATACCTATACCTTGTTCATGTCCTGTCAACTTCTCATAAAGCTCATTAAAGCTCTTCTTTTGACTGTTTGATTCAATTATAAACTGTCTGATTATCTTTACAATATTTGCAAAGGTTCCAGGTAAGCCTTCTGTAGTAAGATATGCTGTCTTATCATCATTGTTCTCAATATATATACCTGGCACTAAAAGAGTTGACCTCATTATACTGTAATCAGGTCCGTTACCAAGCAATCCCAATCTATACTCAGTATTTGTTTTAAGCATACCTTGAAGAACTCTTCTTCTAGCTGAGTTTGCCTGTGAAGTTATCCGATTTCTGTTTATCATTTCATTAACTATTATTGGTACATTAGGATAAAGCTCTTCACAAATATCCGATAATAGCTTTGATAATGCAGATTTTCTAGGTACATTCACTCTTTTACCTTGATAATAATAATCAGCTAGATTGAAATCTGGTGATGTGAAGGTCTTCAACTTTTCATCTAACTCATTCATAACATCTTCAAGATACACTTTTAATTCTTCATGTAATACCGAATCGAATTCATTATATTTATTTTCTCCTATTAGATATGTTATAGCTTCATAACGTCTTAAATCATAGGAAAGCGCTAAAGGCTTATGTGGCAGTATAAATATTATCCTTTTATTATTAATACCTGATATTTTGTCTCGAATCTCATTAATATTATTTTCATCCTCTATAAGAGTTGCATAAATAATGCCATCAGCTTTCACGTTGGAAATCTTTTTTTCCCAGTCCTTAACTGCAAGCATTTCCTCGCCCAATATAAAGTCAAAATCAAAATATCTTACTATTTCATTCTCATCATTGTATCTGACTGGGTAATAAAAGTATTCTTTGGTATAATCCCTAATTACTTTTTTAAGATCAAAAATCGGCTTCCTCTTTTCTATTGTATTTAATATATCTTCCTCAACATTTACATCTGTTGCTTCTACAAACTTTAAGTAACCATTGCTTTTCATATAATGCAAAACTCTATTATTAATAAGATTTTGCAAGACATTATCAATATATTCATCATCATTAACGCAACCAAAAAGCGAATTCTTAATTGAATCAATTTTAGGCGGTATTTTGTCAAATGCGTCAAGTATATATATAATCCCTAAAATTTTAATTATCTTATTGGTTAACTCTAAATCCTTTATGGTTTTCTCATTCTTTTTAACACTCTTTAAAGCATTTACTGTTTCCCGCCATACTTTATAAATACTAGAAGTATAATTTTC
>JAAZCB010001239.1 GCA_012513545.1 Clostridiaceae bacterium | reverse complement strand
TGGTATGAAATTGTAAGAAAGGTGGGCGCTGGCTTGAATACCTCGACACCGATGCCAACGCCAACACCAACACCAACATCAACAACACCAATACCAGCTTCAACTCCAACACCAGCCCCAACGCAAATGCCCACGCAAGTCTCAATACCAACCTCAACACCAACTCCAGTCGCTATACCAGCCACAATACCAGCTTCAACACCAATACCAACACCAATACCAACACCAACATTAATATCAAACACTTCAGAAATTACATCTTCAGATACTTTATATACGTCTGATGGAGTACGGAAATTTTATGAAAGCTTTCAAAAATGGTGGCAGTTTCAAAAGGAGTTGAACAAATAAGGCTAAAGTGTGGTATAGAGGTTTTATGTTTAAGATTAGTGCATTTTACATATACAGTTTCTTATATTGTAGTGTGAAAAATGCACTTATTTGTTTGTGCTTCACATGCTCTGAATATTTATCTGTTACAGGTAATCAGTATAGTTGGACAAAATCCTAGTGATATAAACTTTCCTGACCTGGTATTCTGCTATCTTGCAGAATAAGTACTCTTAAAAATATATTTGACTAAATAATAGCATTAATTATTGAATATGGAACAATTTGAATGTATAATTTATATCATAAGAATTGACTTCTGTCAGGAATTATTCATGCGACTTCGACTGTTTGACTGTTGTGTTATATATAATAATCTCTTTAAAATGTTTGTAGTAAAAGGGAGGCAATGCTTTTGCTAGAGTTAATATTTAAAAACAGTCCGAAGATTTTAAAGAACTATGTAAAAATTTTTAAGGGACATTTTCCTTATGAGAAACTGCTAGACAAGTCATTTTTGCAAATGTATAATTTTCTGCAAAAGTCACAATGGTATTCTAAAGAAGAACATCAAGAGTATCAAATGACTCAAATTAAGAAGCTTTTAAATTATTCTTATGACAATGTTCCGTACTATAACGAATTATTCAGGAAAATGTCGGCATTTCCTCAGGACATTAAAGATTACAAGGACTTCAAGAAGATACCATACCTGACAAGGGATATTGTCAGGCAAAATCCAGATCAATTACTTTCAAAGGAATTTAAAAAATCAGAGCTGAGGTATGTATCTACTGCTGGTACAACCAATTTACCATTGAGGTTTTATGAGCAAAAGAGAAAGACTGATAGTATTGAATGGGCTTTTATAGCGAGTATTTGGGGAAATGTAGGTTATGATATAAATAAAAAAAACAGGTTTGTAACCTTGAGAGGCACTTTGCCTCATAAGGGATATTATGAGTATCGTGGTCTTGAGCTGGTACTATCTTCTTTTTATCTTATTGAAGAAAACTTAATGAATTATGTTAAGAGAATTGAAGATTTTAATCCTGACTATATAAGGGCATATCCTTCTTCAATAACTATTCTGTCAGAGTTTATATTAAGAAATGGTATAAAGCTTAATCTGAGCAATTTGAAAATTGTTATGTGTGCATCCGAGAATATTTACGATTATCAGCGTGAAATAATCGGTGCTGCATTTAATACTAAAGTATACAGTCATTATGGTCACTCTGAAAGATGTACTCTAGGAGGAGAATGTGAAAAAAGCACATATTACCATATGTTAAGTGAATATGGATATACTGAATTGATTAATAACAAGGATGAGGATGCTGTTGAGGAAGATGAGCTTGGAGAAGTGGTTTGCACTGGTTTTACAAATTATGCAATGCCCTTCATCAGATACAGGACGGGAGATATCGGTGTAAATAGTAATAAAGAGTGCGAGTGCGGCAGGAAATACAAGCTGATTAAAAGGATAGAAGGAAGGATACATGACTTTTTTGTAGATAAGTCCGGCTCAATTGTGCCTTCGACATGTGCTGATGACGGACTTCGTAAAATAATAGAGAAGGTTAACAATTTTCAGTTCATCCAGAACGAACCAGGCAAAGTGATACTGAATGTAGATTTTCGAAGTGAACCTACCGAAGATGAGATGGGACGTGTAATAAAAAGATTTTATGTAAAATATCCACGTTTTGAATTAGAGATTAGAAAGGTGGATAGTATTAAAAGGACAAAGAATGGAAAACAGCGCTTTTTTGTACAGAACATTCCTATAGATTATAAAAAACAATAATAAAATCGGACGATATACATGCAAAATATTAAAGTGTTGAATATTGATTTTTTATTTGATATTATTTTCATATAGTATTTATTTTATGTTGGTAATATTTGCTAAATACACTATTAAATACATAGTATTAGAGTTGACTGGGTTTAACGAGTTATAGTATTGGAGGGTTTATTAATGAGCGCCAGCAAAATTTGCATAATAGGTTTAGGATATATCGGATTACCGACTGCAGCAATGTTTGCAACGCATGGACATAAAATAGTTGGAGTAGATATTAATGGAGGAGTTGTTGATGCGTTAAACCAGGGAAAGATCACAATAACAGAGCCATATCTGGATATTATGGTACAGGCAGCTGTGACCTCCGGAAATTTAGTCGGCAAGGTAACACCTGAGAGTGCTGATGTATTTATCATTGCGGTTCCAACACCAATTACCGAAGATAAAAAAGCTGACATGTCATATGTCATAGCTGCAACAGAGGCTATTGTTCCTTATTTAAAAAAGGATAACATTGTAATATTGGAGTCAACATCACCTGTGGGTACAGTTAAAGATATAATTTGTCCCATACTCGAAAAAACAGGCTTGGTTTTAGGAGAAGAATTGTTTGTAGCACATTCACCCGAGCGTGTATTGCCAGGTAGAATACTGATTGAATTAGTTGATAATAATAGGATTGTTGGCGGAATTAATGAAAAGTCTGCACAATTGGTAAAAGAATTATACAAGACATTTGTAAGGGGGAAAATCTTCACAACCGATGCAACTACTGCTGAAATGTGCAAGCTGATGGAAAATACATATAGGGATGTTAATATTGCTTTGGCAAATGAACTGGCTATAATTTCTGAAAAATTGGGAATAAATGCCTGGAAGGTCATTGAGCTGTGTAACAAGCATCCAAGAGTAAATATCCACCAGCCTGGACCCGGGGTTGGGGGACATTGTCTGGCAGTTGACCCTTGGTTCATTGTAGAAAAATTCCCGGAGACTGCAAGCTTGATTGAAAAATCAAGGAAGATAAATGACAATATGCCAGAGCATGTATTAGGCAGGATAGGAGAGATTTTAGGCGATGTTTCCGGTAAGAAAGTAATTACAATATTAGGTGTTACATATAAACCGGACATAGATGATATAAGGGAAAGCCCGATTGAACACCTTGTTGGTTTGCTTGAGGCAGATGGAAATTATGAAATTAGAATTGTAGATCCGTTTGTTCATAATCATAAATACATTAAAAAGGATCTGATCAATGCTTGCGAAGGCAGTGATTTAGTCTTATTGGCAGTAAATCACAAGGATTTCGGTAACATTCAGTTCAATAAAGTTTCAAAAGTCATGAGGACTAAGAATATATTGGATACTAGGAACTTTTTTGATAAAAAGGTAATATTGGAGAGTGGTTTTAGATATTTCTTGCTTGGTTCAAATTAATAGTTAATAAGTACTTTGACAAAATTCTTAGATACATGAATAAAAAATTTATTGCATACATCGAACCATAAAACAAATAATTATAATGGGACAAAAGCGAATGGGCGTATGTCCGGAGTTTTTATTTGAATCATTCTTCTAAGCCAAGAAATAGAGATTTAAATGTTAGAGTAGGGGGGATTGATGTGGTTTTTAGAAAGCTAATGAGTATGGTATTGGTATGCTTTCTAGTGTATGACTTACTGTTTTTAATGCTTTGTAATGAAGTTTTTGCAGAATCATGGTATCCTTTTGATATACCAATGGATGATGCGTTAAGCAATGCAATTGATGTTGGGAAAATCGTACTTGATGCACCAGCAGGCAAACATGGCTTCTTAACAGTAAAAGATGGACATTTTTATTTTGAAGACGGTACAAGGACTAAATTCTGGGGAGCAAATCTCACGTTTAAAGCGTGTTTTCCTAGCCATGAAAATGCTGAAAAAACTGCTGCTCATCTTGCCAAATACGGTTTTAATATAGTTCGAATTCATCACATTGATACATTAAGCGAGCCCCAGGGCATATTTGATTCGACAACAGGAGATACCAAAACTTTGAGTGAAGACCAACTGGAAAAGTTGGATTATTTAATTTTCAAGCTTAAAGAAAAAGGTATTTATGTTGATTTGAATCTCCATGTCGGAAGAAACTTTACCGGAAAAGATGGTGTTACTAGTGCTGATAGCCTTCCGGAGAATTCAAAGATAGTTACATTATATGACGATAAACTAATAGAACTGCAAAAGGATTATGCTAAAAAGCTTCTTAAGCATTACAATCCATACACAAAAAAAATGTATAGTGAGGAACCGGCAATAGCTTTAGTTGAAATCACTAATGAAAATTCAATTTTTCCTGCGTGGACTGACGGTGCATTATTTGGCCAGCCGGGAGAGGTTGACTATAAGAATCCATTGCCGGGTTATTATGTCAAGGAACTTGACGTGAAATGGAATGAATGGTTAAAAAATAAATATGGCACTACAGAAAATCTTAAGAAAGCATGGAGTCTTAAGGATTCGGGCATTTCCAATTACATAAATAATCCTGGTTTTGAAACAGAATGGGAAGACTACTGGAGGAGTGAACTTCATGGGACCAGTGTCTCCTTTACAAGGGATGCTTCTGAAAAGAACTCGGGTAATTATTCTCTATGTGCCAATATAGGAACTATTAACGCTGAAGATTATGGAGTTCAGTTTAAGCAGTTAGGCATCAAACTGGAGAAAGGCAAAAACTACCGTTTGTCTTTTTATGCAAAGGCTGATAGAGAAAGAGCGATTAATGTTTCATATATGCAAAATGAATCACCATGGAATGGCTATGGTTTGGCGGCAAATTTTGATTTAAAAAAACAATGGGGATTGTATAGTGTTGAATTTACAGTTAATAGAGAAGTAACAAGTGATTCTAAAGTTTCATTTATTTTAGGAGGGTCACTAGGGAAAGTCTGGATAGATGATATAAAGCTTGAAGAAGTTAAAATAAGCTATGTTGGTTCAGATGAATCTATTGAAGATAGTACTGTTCGAAGAACTGACTGGAAGGACCGCTATAAGGTAACTGACAAGAGATTTGCAGACAATACTGAATTTTACTATTCCTTGGAAAAAAGCTTTTTTGATGATATGATTTCATATTTGAAAAAGGATTTAGGTTTAAGGGTGCCGGTATCAACATCAAATTTCTATTTCGGACAGCCGGATTTAATGGCACAGCTGTCAGGTGATTTCATGAATACGCATGCATATTGGGATCATCCGATTTTTAACGGTGGAGAGGATATTATTGAAAATTATTCTCAAAGTAACGGTTCAGTAATTAGGGATGTTGGAAATACAAAGGGCAAAATTGAGTTCAGTTCATTTATTGAAAGAATAGCACTTTCAACTGTTCAAGGAAAACCATTGGTTGTGAGTGAATGGAATTCTCCTTATCCTAATGAATATGAATATGAAATGGCATCACTTATTACTGCCTATGGACTTCTTCAGGGTTGGGAGGGCTTGTTTGTATATTCTTATTCCAACAATTTTAACGAAACCTCAGAAACTAAAAAAATAGATTGCATGTTTAATATTATTAATAATCCTGTTAAAATGTCTCAGATGCCTTTATGTTCTTTGATGTTTTTGAGAAACGATATTAAAGAAGCGGAAAAAACCATAAAGCTAAGATATAATCGTGATGAAGCCATTTCAGAATATAAGTATAATTCAGGAAGCAGAAAACTACAGATAGTTGAAGGTTATATACCTGCGTCAGCAGTGCTGAACCATAAAATACTCCACGGTAACTTTGATTATGAAGAAAAAGCTTATTTAAAGCACTTTTTTACAGAAGATCAGCTAAATGAGCTGATTGAGGAAGCGGATCACATTAGTGATACAAATGAGCTGACTTTAAAGTCTTCTGTTAAAAACAAAGAATACTTTGTTGTTGATACAAGCAGGGTACAGGGGGTAAATGGTTTCATATCGGGTCAAAGTATTAAGACCAAGGATATTAAATTTTCACTCTCAACGAATGCTGCTGCATTCTTAGTAACATTGGATTATAAGCCTATACCGGAATCGGTTAAAATGCTATTCTTTTTATCTGCACGGCAAAAGAATTCAGGACAGACGAAAAATGCGGACTTAACAAAAATAACCAATTTAGGATCAGGACCTGCTTTGCTTGAAGCTGTAACTGGATATGTTGATATTAATGTGAATGCAAATGCGTCACTTTATGAAGCTTATTCATTAGATGGATCAGGTGAAAGATTAGCAAAAAAGAAAGTGGAGGTAATCTCATCTAATACTATCAGAATTTATCTTGACGGAAATTCTCCGTGGCTTGAAATTATAAGAAGTAGTAATACATCTCCGATAAATAATGTGACACCAACCGCAACACCAATTAAAACACCAACTACAACACCAATAAAAACACCAACTGCAACACCAATAAAAACGCCAACTACAACACCAATAAAAACACCAACCCAAACACCAATTAAAAC
>JAAZCB010001238.1 GCA_012513545.1 Clostridiaceae bacterium | reverse complement strand
TACATCGATGGTTGAAAAACCATGTGGTGCATGAATATCTCCATCTTTTCTTGACCAGTATTTTCCTCCATTAATTTCAGAGGTTGTAAGAATGGAGGCAATTTCATCATTTAATTTATTCATAAATTTCTCTAAAAGTGTTTTTCTCTTTCACGCGCACTGTCTTTGATTGGCCTGCAATTGCAAACAACGGGACCGGGCAGATATGTTGTTTGTGTAGCGAATGCGGAACAAATTACATATTGCCCGTGTTGGCTGTCTGTAAATTGGCACATTCTTATTTTTCTATTCGCCGCATATCTTTTTATTGTAATTCAATTTGAAATCTCTAAAATAATTTTTTCGATTCTCTCATACTCCTTTAATAATTTATCTTCAATTTTTTCATTTTTTAAATTTTTCATTAATTCAATAGCTGCTGATTTATCACCTATAATGTACTTACAATGTGCAATATAAAGAACAAAAATGTTTTCTTTTTTCTTCTCATATGCTTTTTCGTAATTAAGCAAAGCCTTTTCAATCTCTCCTAAGCTTTGGTAACACCATGCAAGGTAATACCTAACATATGAAATATCATATATTTTTAAATATTTTTCATAATTCCTTATAGCTTTTCTGTAATTATCTAAATCCATCCAACATTGCGCAGTGTTCCAGTAAAGCTCTTCCTCAAGAATTCCACCCGTCATAAACACTAATTTATTATAGAGAATTAAAAAATATTTCCATATGGTTTTAACTGTTTTCATATTTTATGTGTGTTTAAATTTATTCTTCTCATTTTTTCTTATGCGGCGTTTTTCTTCTTGTGCCAATTTATTGCAGCCAACGTCCCCAGCGAATATGAAGTTTCCCGTAGCGATAGCGGAGGGAAATTTGCCGTAGGCCAAGCCTTAGCGCCGCATATTCGCTGTGTTAGGAGATGTATTAAAAACCGACGGAATGCTTCAGTAAACATAGCGGGAAAATTCCTATTAAAATCAGCGCTGAACACATAATTGTATACGGTAAACTTACTTTTTATCTGAGCTATCATTATTGTCTTGTTTATTTTCTTTTCAATTATTCTTTTATTTTTGGGGTATCAGAAAACGGTTTTTAATATTTCTCCTAACGGGTTGCGGCACCGTACGCTGTACTAAACTGTAATGCGGTGTCTTCGGAGCTTTACAGTTTGGTGTGGCGTACTGCCGCTGTTGTAAGCTGTTTTTGCGCTCTTCTTTGTTTTGTCTTACTATTGCGCCGATCCTAATTGAATAAAATTTTGCGAGATTATCTGTAAATATTTTACGTGCTTACTATATTTTAGATTAATTAGGGTAATTAACTGACTTAAGTTATTTTTCCAGAAGTAAGGCAGATGCAATTTGTAATATAAAGTACTTTCTGAATCTGAAGTAATTGTGTACCATTAAAAAAAATGTTATTAGGAATATTAGAAATACAGGTAAAATGAATGTTGACTTAAAAAACCAAATGATCATTAAGACTAATATCCCTGTTGCTATATTTCTCGAGAGGCCATAAATAGATAAAAAAATGAAGGCGGTATCATAAACAATAGGGTAATTAGTTTGACAATAGCTAGTTAAGATGCGGTCATTTGTTTTTAAATATGTAGTGCCAAACAGTTCCGTAGTACGAGTGTCGTAAATTGATGTTTCTATTTTATATATTTTTGAAAATAGACTCTTTGAATATTTGTTTTCAAAAAGTAGCGATGAAAATGAGGCGAAAATATGGCCTGCTATATAACTAAATATTATTAACATTACTCCGGATGGCCATGATAGTTTAACATTTGTTACAGCTTCGAAGGAATGAGTTTCCAATGTAGTTAATGTAAACCAAATTCCAACTATTACAAATGCACCTGGAATTATATAACCCAATAAATCATAGAATGTCGCTTTAATACCTAACTTATCCATATTTACCTCGGAACGAAAACTGTTTGGAAAACAGGCAATGCAGTTGCTGGGGAATCCCACCCGGGC
>JAAZCB010001237.1 GCA_012513545.1 Clostridiaceae bacterium | reverse complement strand
ACCGGATGTAGCTTATGCTGACTCTATTAAAGTCAATTTGCCCCTGGAGTATTTTAAATCAGAGGAGCTAAAGCACAGGGTTGACTTAAAGACTAGTTTTGCAGATATCAGCATACCTGATAGACTGTTTGAAAAGAACGAATTATCAGAGAGTGAGTTTATGACCGTTATCGTTTCGAGGTCCAATAAGAGCAGGCTGGAATCAGAAGTCAGATCGCTGACAGGTGACAGGCCTGTTATCGGCATTAATGTGAGGAAGAAAAATGAAGAAATACTATCTGATTCACTCGAGACTCCTTTGAAGGTGTCAATACCGTATATCCCCTCAGAGGAAGAACTTAAAAACACAGAGAATATAGTAGTAATTCATATAAAAGATGACGGAAGCTACGTTGTTGTTCAAGATGGAGTTTATGACCATGAAACAGGAAAGGTAATTTTTGAGGCTCTTGATTGCGGCCAGTATGCTGTTGCATACGTAAAAAAGACCTTTAAGGATATAAGGAATGGTTACTGGGCAAAATCCCAGATTGAAGCCCTTGCATCACGAGGAATTATCAGTGGAAGGAAGGATAGTACTTTCAGACCTGCAGATAATGTTACAAGAGCTGATTTTATTGTGCTTCTTGTAAAAACCCTTGGGCTTAATGCCGGTTTTGACAACAACTTTAGTGATGTAAGGCCTACCGATTATTACTACAAGCCCCTTGGAATAGCAAAAAAGCTTGGTATAAGTGAAGGGGACGGCAATAATAAATTTAACCCCGGTTCATTAATATCCAGGCAGGACATGATGACTCTGACTGCAAAGGCATTAAAAATTACAGGTAAAATCGGTTCGGAGAATACAGGGTCTGATATTGATATTTTCAAAGACAGCAAGATTATAGCTTCATATGCAAAAGGAGCTGTTTCTGTTCTTGTTGGAGAAAAAATCATAAAAGGGAACGGAGAATATATAAATCCCTATGCCAATGCTACCAGGGCGGAAACAGCAGTAATCATGCATAGGTTGTTGTATCTTGTTAATACGGGAAAAGAGCCGCCGGAAAAAGAACCTGCAAATGATCGCCACAATAAATACACGGTTCTTGTAAACAAGACCTACAAGCTGTCACCGGATTATATTCCTGAGAATCTTACTGTTCCGCGAGTACGTTTTTTGTCACAGGTTAATAATAAAATGTCGTTAGAAGCGGCTCAAGCGTTAGAGAAGCTATTTGATGATGCCTTGAAGGATAAAATAATTCTGTTGGCTGCGTCAGGCTTCAGGGATTATAATTACCAGCAGAAATTATTTAATGATAAGGAAAGAAAATGCGGAACGGAAGAGGCTGAGAAATATGTTGCTCCTCCCGGTGCCAGTGAACATCAACTGGGATTGGCGATGGATGTGGTGTGTAGTGAATATAGAATATTGGATGAGGGTTTTTGTAATACCGAAGCATACAAATGGCTTGAGGCAAACTGCAGTATATATGGATTTATTATTCGTTATCCAAAAGACAAGGAAAACATAACAACTTACAATTTCGAGCCGTGGCATTTGAGATATGTAGGCATAGAAGCTGCAAGTGAAATAATGAATAAGGGCATAACGCTCGAAGAGTATTTAGGGGAGTAAAATATTGTGGAAAATAGAAATAACCGGATCAGGTTAATAATTGCAGCTGCTGCTGTAATTCTGGCCTTCTTTATTGTTGTCAGCGTATGCAATTTAATATCATTGAACAGCAGTATGTCCAAATTATATGGATATGCAAATATTATAAAGAGACTGGTGCCTTTTTTATGCATGTCAATAGTTTTTTTAACTGGTAAGGACGGACTTGGCAAAAAGGACATTTTTCTTTTAAAGCTGTCTTTTTGTGCTATATGTATGGGAGAGTTAGGCTTTCTTGCAGGTAAGTTTATTCCGGGGATAGCTTTTTTTGCCGCTTGCCATATATTACTGAGTATCAGACATTATAGCTGGTTAAGTGAGTCATTTTCCTCAGGGAGGGCAAGAAAACATTTAGCACCCATGATATCCTCCGGGGTGGCAATATTACTTGTCTTGTCATTGTGGCTTTCACTGATTTTTTATCCTGCATTAAAAGCTAATACAGTTTTTTATGTACTGATAATTTATGGACTGATTCTTGGGACATCACTATGGATGGCGATAATCAATTGCTTTGCCGGTAGTATTCCTAAAAGGAATGCTGTATTTATAATGATAGCTGTTATCCTGATTTTCTTTAGCGATTTTATGGTGGGTGTTTTTATTATTACTACAGACAAATTTGCCAGGATTATTATAGACCAGGTTATTTGGATAACGTATGTACCTGCAGGTATACTTCTGGCGTTAAGCGGATATAAGTGCCCAGAAATGATATACGCACGCAAGCCATGCTAAGCAGGAGTTTAAAAAGCAAAATACATATATAACAAAACAAGTTTTATGCTATAATAACTAAATAAGGGAATTTTATCGGTATACTATGGATTTTTTAGTTAAAACGAAGGAGGCAGATTAATTTGGCAGATGAAAACAGGATCAGAATAGCAATCGTTGACGACCATAAGGTGGTTAGAAGTGGACTGGGAGCTTTTCTTCAGGTTTATGACGATTTTGAAATGGTCGGTGAAGCCTCTGATGGAAAAGAGGCTATAGAGCTTTGTGGGCGAATTAATCCTGATGTTGTCCTTATGGATCTTGTAATGCCGGTTATGGATGGTGCAGCAGCTACACGATGTATTAAACAGCAATACCCCGGTACGCAGGTTATTGTACTAACCAGCTTCAAAGAGGAAAATCTGGTTCAGGATGCTCTTCAAGCTGGTGCTATAGGATTTCTGTTAAAGAATGTTTCAGCAGATGAACTTGCCTCTGCCATCCGTTCGGCAGTTCATGGAAAACCTACACTTGCCCCTGAGGCAACGCAGGCTTTGATTAATGTTGCAAGCCGCCGATCTGAAATAGGTTTTGATCTCACAGGCAGGGAAAAAGAAGTGCTAAAAATGATGGTTGAAGGCATAACAAACCCTGAGATTGCCTCTAAGCTTGTTGTTAGCAGGTCAACAGTTAAATTCCATGTAAGCAGTATCTTATCTAAACTTGGAGCTGCCAGTCGTACCGAAGCTGTATCCATTGCTCTGAAAAACAAGCTTCTGGATTAATTCTGAACCTATCAGTCAGTGTTCCTATTAATTGATTTTTCTTAAAGGTATTCCCATAACCAATAACTGGCCATCTGACCAGTCAAATACCTGGCCGGATGGCCGAATAAAATTCCTCCATGTGATTGAAGATGTCAGGGGGGGATTTTTGTATAATATTAATATGGGTGAGGACTATATTAATATATGGGGTGATTAAATGCGTATATTGCTGGCTGATGACCAGGCTGAAGTCCGCTCAGGACGTAAGTTCCTTCTTGAACATGAAGATGGAATCAGTGTAGTAGGTGAGGCTGAAGATCTTGGAGGCCTTATTAATTGCGCAGAAAAATGTAATTCAGATGTTGTGCTTCTTGATTGTGAACTCTCAAATAAAAGAATTGAAGATATTATTCCAATGCTGCGTTCTGCATGTCCCAGACTCAGGATTATTGCCTTAAGCAGCCGTCCGGAGGCTCTAAAGTCTGCATTGGCAAATGGCGCAGATGCTTTTGTAAGTAAAGGTGATCAGCCTGAAGTATTGTTAAATACCATAAGAAATATGAAAAAAGATTACTAATGGATCATACAGTAGGATTGGCCAGATGGCCAGGCAAAAAACCCTTCTACAGGTTAATTTAAATCTCTCCTTATGACTGATGTATTCATATGGAAAAATTCCTATAATCATATTAAATAATATTTATTGAGATTAATGGTTTTGGGGGGTGCTTTACATGAAGCCTGTAAAAATGTTCAAAGAGTATACTGACTATGAATTGGTTGTGGAATGTATTAATGGAAATAATGAGTGCTTTGGTGAGCTTGTTTCCAGATACAAAAAACTGGTTTACAGTACCGTTTATTATTTTGAAAAGGAGCATGAAGATGTCTCCGATATAACACAGGAAGTATTTATAAGAGTTTATAAGTCTCTTGACAAATACAATCCCCAATTCAAATTCTCAACATGGATTGTGAGGATTACAAGAAACTTATGCCTTGATACGCTAAGGAAGAAAAAAGTTATTTTGCTGCCGATTGAAGATTATGCAGATGTGCACAGAAGTGAGGATACACCCGAAGTAAAATACATCAGTATGGAAAAAAGTATGGAAATTAAAAAGGCTATTGACGGATTACCTGAAAAATATAAAACCGTTATGCTTCTGTATCATAAAATGGGACTGTCATATAAGGATATGGCTATAAAACTGGGCGAACCCATGTCAAAAATTAAAAACAGGATGTTTAAGGCAAGGTCTTTGCTAAGAGATAAGCTAAAAGGCATTGAAGCTGCCTGTTAATAGTAGCCGTATGTGTTCGTGTTTATCACTGAGGGTTGGCAGGATTATCGTAATTATTTCAAGTATAGTGGGGTTATATATTGCCATATTGAACGAAGAATAAAATACTACATTATTTAAAAAAATTTTTAATAAGACCCCAGAAAAAAAAATTTCTGACCGAATATATATAGTAAGTAATAAATTTTTAATAAATCATACCTAATCCTTGACCATTTGGTCAAAAATAATGACAAGGAAATGCCCTTTAACCCAAGGGTATTTTTTTTATCATTTTATCTTGAGGTTTTTT
>JAAZCB010001236.1 GCA_012513545.1 Clostridiaceae bacterium | reverse complement strand
TTAGGGCCATTTCCCGAAGGGAAATCCGGCAAAAAGCGAGGGACTCGATGTCCCGCAGCTTTTTATTTAATGGTGGTAAAATTAGTACTCATTAAGGTAAAAACTATCACTTCAAATGCCCTGTGCTAAGCAGTAATATTAAATTACAGAGTAATTACTCGATATTTAAAAAGGGGGCCGGATTATGAATAAGCATATTTCTAAGATTTTGTGTTTCTTTTTGGCAGGAGCGATAACTATAAGTCTTGCTGCATGTGTAAAAGGACCAACAACCGGTGGGGATGTAAATACGAGGAGTAACGGAACGGGAGATAAAACAGAAAAGAAAGTAACACTTAAATTATGGCACATTTGGGCAGCGGATACTGAAACTCAAAAGAAGCCTTTCGAGCAGATACTAAAAGACTTTCAAAAGGAGAATCCCAATATTAAGCTGCAGGTTGATGCATATGAGAATGAGACGTACAAGACAAAGATAAAGACTGCAGTTGCAGTTCAGGAAGCGCCTGACATTTTCTTTACATGGGGAGCTGGATTTGCAAAGCCATTTGTGACATCAAACAGTGTTTTACCACTTGATGATTATTTGAAGGATGGTACGAGAGAAAAAATTTCCAAAGGAATGTTTGATTACTTTATCTATGATGAAAAGATATATGGTTTACCTATGTACATGTGGTCAGCAGTCCTTTACTGCAACCAGGAGTTGTTTGACAAAAACGATGTAAAGATTCCTGAAACATATGAGGAGCTGTTGACTGCTGTTAAGGCATTCAATAGTAAGGGGATTGTACCACTTACCTGTGGTGAAAAGGAAAGATGGCCGGGTATGTTTTTCCAGAATATTTTGGCTATCCGTACAGCAGGTGTAAAGAAATGTAATGAAGCATTAAGCGGTGAGGCATCATTTAACCAGCCTGAGTTTGTAGAATCCGCTGCAAAGCTTGAAGAGCTTGTTAAGGCCGGGGCTTTTGACAAGGGGGCAATGGCCTTGACAAAAGATGAATCGGAAGCGGCTTTCAAGCAGGGGAAAGTGGCTATGTACTATATGGGAAACTGGCCTGCGGGCTCCTTTGATGCTGATGACAGTCCGATAAAGGGAAAGGTTGTATGCAGGAACTTTCCTGCAATTACTGATTCGAAAGGAGATGCTAACGGTTTTCTCGGCGGGTCAATTGAAAGCTTCATGATAAGCTCAAATACTCAGGCAAAAGAAGAGGCAGTAAAGGTAGTTAAGTATATATCGGAAAAAATGTCGGAGCAGGCTTCGGTTGTCGGTTTTGGTATGCCTGCATGGAACGGGGAGATTGACAAGTCAAAGATTTTACCTACCAATGCTCAGATTTTCGAACTGGTTAAAGATACTACAGGTTATGTGCTGGCATGGGATACCTTCCTTGAAGGAGCCGATGCTGATACCCATAAAAGTCTTGTAGCAGAAATATTTGCAGGGACAAAGACTCCTGAGCAGTTTGCAGAAGAAATGCAGAAGATTAACGAAAATAAAGCCCAAAACAAGCCATAGACTAATACTGGTTCTGATGCAATAATGAAAACAGCCGGGGGCTCTTATGCCCCCGGGGCTTATAAGGGGTGAGAATAATGGACAGAGTATTAAGTGACAAAAAGGCTATCATAATTTTCGTATTACCTGCGTTTCTTCTGTTCGCTGCAATTGTTATAGCACCAATATTCCTTTCAGGCTATTACAGTCTTTTGAAATGGGATGGTATTGGAAAAGGGACTTTCATAGGCGTTCAGAATTATATTGATTTATTTGTAAACAGCTCGGAGGGGTTTGGCAAATCAGTACTGAACTCAATTATTCTAGCACTCTTGTCGGTTTTTGTACAGCTCCCTCTGGCATTAATTCTGGCCCTTGTACTTTCATCAGGGGTCAAGGGAGAGAACTTTTACCGGACTGTATTTTTTATACCGGTAATAATATCTACTGTTGTTATAGGTCAGCTCTGGATGAAGGTATATAATCCTTCCTATGGATTACTTAATACTTTCCTTCGCGGTATAAGACTGGAATCGCTGCAAATGCCGTGGCTTGGAGATGTAAGAACGTCCCTGCTGGCTTCGTTTGTTCCGATTGTATGGCAATACATCGGATACCACATGCTTTTAATGTACGCCTCAATAAAAACAATTCCGGACGAAATATATGAGGCTGCCAGGATTGATGGGGCATCCCCTTTCAAAATGGCTATGAAGATAACAATACCTCTTATCCGTCCCATTTTAAAAGTATGTGTAATATTTGCAATAATCGGTTCACTAAAGGTTTTTGATCTTGTATATATACTTACAAACGGTGGACCGGTTCATTCAAGTGAGGTGCCAAGTACTCTAATGTATAATACCATTTTCCATAGATATATGTATGGCTCTGGAAGCGCTATGGCAGTGTTTATCGTAATCGAGTGCCTGGTATTTACTGTTCTGGTGCAGAAATTTTTCAAGGTTGAAGAATTTACTTATTGACAATGGTTTTCTTATCGGCCAATCCATTAAAAATGCTTAATTGTAAGGTGTTGGCAATATAAAGTGATTTGAGAGGTGATATTCATGAGTAAAAATAAATTTGGAAACTATTCAATAAGCATAATTCTTGCAATAATTGCTGCTGTACAAATATTTCCTCTGATATGGCTGATATTCTTTTCGCTTAAGAGTGATGCTGAAATATTTGGAGAAAACATAATTGGTTTACCGCAAAAATTTTTATGGCAGAACTACAGCAAGGCTCTGGTAGGTGGTAACGCAGGAATGTACTTTCTTAACAGTGTTTTTGTAACAGGGGTAACTATTATTTTATCCGGAGTACTGTCGAGCATGGCAGCCTATGCTATTGTCAGGATGAAGTGGAAGCTTAGAAAGCCAGTTTTAACAATATTCCTTCTGGGTATGATGATTCCCATTCATGCTGCACTGCTCCCTCTATTTCTGATACTGAAAAACCTGAATCTTTATGATTCACCCTTGGCATTAATAGTTCCGTATACTGCGTTTGCACTGCCAATGTCAATCTTTATTCTGACAAGTTTTCTTCAGTCAATACCGAAGGAACTTGAAGAGGCAGCACTGATAGACGGGTGTAATATATACCAGGCGTTTTTCAGTATCATTGTACCGGTTTTAAAGCCCGCGTTGGCTACCATCTCAATATTTACGTATTTGTCTACATGGAACGAATTGATGTTTGCAGTAACTTTTATTAGCAAACGTGAATACAAAACACTTACGGTAGGAATAATGTCTATGGTGGGTCAGTATTCAACCAACTGGGGACCAATCGGTGCAGGACTTGTAATTGCAACTCTTCCTACAATAATTATTTATATTCTTATGAGCAGCCAGGTGCAAAAGAGTCTTACTTCCGGCGCGGTGAAAGGATAATTTGGAATTAGTGGATACACTATTTACAGGTGCTGCAAAAGATTTATAACTGTTTTAGTATTCGTAGTAAATATATTGCAATAGTGCTTTTGAAGCTATCTCGTATTCTTTGAAGCGATAATTTTCGTAAATGTTCAGCATTAATTTTTGCAATGGATCATAGGAAGCATAATGACGCTTGCGGCAGCTGTAATTAACATATAAAGACACCTTATTATATTTAAGGTGTCTTTACATGTTATTAATTACTCAGGAGATTTTGTCCTTTGAAAGTTCAGCAGCAAGTTTTACAGCTCCGTAAGCATCGGAAGAATAGCCATTAGCGCCGATTTCTGAGGCATACTGTTCTGTTACTACTGCGCCTCCGACCATAAACCTGCATTTTATATTTTCTTTTTTAGCCTGGTCTATAACATCCTTCATTTCAGTCATTGTAGTTGTCATAAGAGAAGACAGGGCTATTATTTCTGCATTTAGCTCTCTGGCTTTTGATATAATGGTTTTGGCATCAACATCTTTACCAAGATCAAACACATTGAAGCCATAATTTCTTAACATAAGGGCAACTATGTTTTTGCCGATATCATGAACATCTCCTTTTACAGTGGCAATTACTATTCTGGCTTTTTCTCCTGCAGGGTCTTTTTTATCTTTTTTAAGCAGAGGCTCAAGTATGCCAAAGGCATCCTTCATAGTTTCGGCACTCATAATCAGCTGGGGAAGGAAATATTCCTTTTTGTCATATAAATCACCGACAAGAGTAATAGCCTTGATAAGATGGTTATCCACAATGTCGGAAGCAGAAACACCGCTTTCAAGAGTCTCTTTGATAAGTTTACCGATTTCCTCCCTGTTGCCTTTAAGTACAGCTTCGTATACCTTCTCAGCAGGCGTTTTTGCAGTGGTAACAGGAGCTTCAGTCTTTGCAGCACCTGTTCTTAGTGCAAAACGGGAGATATAATTCTGACTGTTTTTATCACGGCAGGTTAAAACATTGCAGGCGGCCTTCAAGTCCATTAGGATTTCGTTTGAAGGATTTGCAATTGCACAGGTAAGTCCCCTGCTCACTGCCATGGTATAAAAAGCTGAATTGAGCCAATTTCTTTCTGGCAGTCCAAAGGAAACATTGGACAATCCTATAACTGTACAACAGCCGAAACTGCGTGAGCACCACTCTATAAGCTCAAGTGTTTCGAGTGCTGCTTCCTGGCTGGAGGAAACAGTCATTACAAGTCCGTCTACAATAATATCCTGTTTGCTATAGCCGTATTTTTCTGCTTCTCCGAAAACCTTCTTTACAACCTCCTTGCGTAGATCTGCATTCATAGGCACACCATTTTCATCTAGAGGAAGTATTATTATCATTGCCCCATATTTTGCTGCAATAGGTAGCAGCTTTTCAAGCTGTGCCCTGTCTCCGTTAATTGAGTTTAACAATGCTCTTCCGGGATAGATTCTTAGTGCAGCTTCAACAACATCGGGAGAGGTCGAGTCTATGCATAGCGGAACATCCAGCTTTGAAGACAGAATTTCAACCGCTTCAAGCATTTTCTCCTTTTCATTTATACCGGGCATTCCGACATTCACATCAAGAATATCTGCACCCTTTTCTGCCTGCTCATGAGCAAGTGAGACAACCTCGGACATTTTACCTTCCTTCAGACTTTCCTGGAGCTTCTTTTTGCCTGTGGGATTTATTCTTTCCCCTATGATTGCAAGAGAGCTGTCTCCACCCAAAAATACAGCTTTTCTTGAAGAAGAAAGAAGGCCGTAGGTATTTTGTGCTGAAGGACTGACAGGACTCATGCCCTTTATGCTGTCGGCGAGTACCTTGATATATTCAGGCGACGTACCGCAGCAGCCTCCAAGCAGACTGGCGCCCAGCTCAACAAACTCGGGCATATAGGTTCCAAATTCATCAGGGGATAGATCAAACACCGTATTCCCTTCAACAAGTCTTGGAAGCCCTGCATTAGGTTTAACCAGAAGAGGTATCTTTGCGTAAGGCTTCATTGCCTTAATAATTTTTATCATATCCTCGGGACCGGTTGAACAATTGCATCCTACTGCATCCGCACCCAGACTCTGAAGAGTAATAAGAGCAGCAACAGGATCTGTTCCTGTCAAGGTATAACCATCCTGTGCAAAAGTCATACTTACACATACAGGAAGGTCGCACAATTCTTTTGCTGCAATCAGGGCTGCTCTTGCCTCCTGAATGTCAATCATGGTTTCAATTACAAAGAAGTCCACACCGCCTTCAATCAGTCCCGTGATTTGTTCTTTAAAAGCATCGACTGCCTTATCGAAGGGCAGGTCTCCGTATGGACGTATGAATTTACCGGTGGAGCCGATATCTCCAGCAACAAAGGCATTGTTGCCGGCCGCTTTCCTGGAGATTTGTGCCAGACGTCTGTTCAGTTCAATTGTTCTGTCTCCCAATCCAAACTCATCAAGCTTATAGCGGTTTCCACCAAGAGAAAAGGTGTATATGGCATTTGTTCCCGAATTAATATAATTAACCTGCTCGGTAATAACAGCTTCTTCATTTTCAGCTCCCCAAAGCTCAGGGCATACACCTTTTGGCATCCCTTTTTTTTGCATCAGGGTACCCATTGCGCCGTCGAGAATCATAATCCTGTCTTTCAAATACTGATAAAAGTCCTTTTTATTCAAAATACATCGCTCCTGTCCATGCCTGATAATAAAGTATTGAATATATTATATTATTAACTGGTAGAGATTTAAAGTTTTAATTTTTTATTCGGAATTAAATACATCGTATTATTATACAATAAGTATGGAATTTTGACATGTTTACTGTGGACTCACCTGATGATATAATATAATATATATATATTTTTTTTCGGGAGGGATTGTATGAAAAGTTTAAAATTGGCATTATGTTTTGTTTTAACTTTTGTTTTGATACTTACTGCTGCGGTTTTTACTTCGGCTGCTGAGGGATCTGTTAGTGATACTTCCACTGAACAGGATTCATTGAATCTTGGTGACGCAAATGGAGACATTAGAGTTAATTCAACTGATCTCGCATTATTAAAAAGGTATATAGGGGGAATAATAACAGATTTTCCTTATGAAGAAGCACTCTACACAATGGATGTCAATTTTGACGGTTTTATCAATTCAACTGACTTTTCTTATCTAAAGAGATACATTATAGAAGTAATATCTGAATTTCCGGTCAGTGAGGCAGTAAAACAAATGCCTGAAAAAGTTTTTGAATACAATTATGAGAATCATGCATGGTCTGATTATAATAACGGATTTTATGTTGACAACAAAGGTAATGTTCATGCTTATGACAAAATAAAAAATACTGATGAAATTATTGGAAGTGTTCCTATGGTCGAGCTTCAGAGAATGTATATTCTTCTTGCAAAAGCATCAACAGGGTCTATCACTGAGCCTTCAAATTTTATGGCGGATGCAGGAACTATTAAGATTAACGGATATCTTTCAACCGGAGACGCTCCTAAAGAAGTACTGCTTTTTAGAGGTGGAAATTATAAACAGTATAATCAATCTCCATACGCGGATTACATTATGGATTGGTTTGAAGGAGTTTGTGGTGTTAACAGAGAACTATAATTGAGTAATGAAAAGCCACTCCTGTAAATATTGATAGGGGTGGCTTTTTTGTATGTACATAACAGGTAATAAATATTCAGAATTTCAAAAAATAAAGGTGTTTCAAGCTTAAAATATTAATCCTTTCCAAGTAGCGAATAATAACCAGTTTAAATTAGCTGATATTGATTATTTAAAAAGGCGAAGCCTTTGAGACGCTGCACAACCCAAAGTGGAAATGAGCGGGTGCATTTAATTATCGTGAACTATATTATGGAAAGAACATTGCATAAAGGCTTTAGAGAATGTTAACGAAGCGAAGGATAAGTCGAATCACTGTTTGAGCGAAGCGAGTTTGATTCGACCCGTAGCGAGTTTACATTCTCTTAGCCTT
>JAAZCB010001428.1 GCA_012513545.1 Clostridiaceae bacterium | reverse complement strand
GGTAGGTAGCGCAATCTGTAATCTCGGCATTAATATTGTTAATATCCATATCAGCAGAGGCAACACTGATTATTTTTCCGTCTTCCTCAGCAACCTTAAATAATACTTTATTGTTTATGACCTTTTGTAAATAGTTTTTACTGAACACAGGGGAGGGGTAGCTTGTAAATACTGTTGCAAAAAGTTGTATCATTTGGGGGATATCATCCTCTGCGGCAGTACGGATTAAGTATTTATGCTCTCTTTGGAGAGAAGAATTCTTGTTGTCAATAAGACAATTATGAAGAATTGAATCTTCTTCGTCCTGATGTACTGATACTTCGCGTTTTGGGTCAATAAAAAACGATACGCAGTAGGCATCCTCCCCGTTAAAAAATCCGCTAATTTTACCTTCAATCCTGAAACCACAGTCATTAAAAGGCTTTAACAGATTAATCCTGCAGTTTGAGATAACCTTGCCAAGACCTTCTTTTTTTGCAAAAGCTACAATAGATGTCAGGAGGTCAACCGAAATAAAGGGGGAGTCGGCAATTTTCAATCGTTGATTAGTGTAATCGACGAACAGATTAACATGTTTAATGTGGGTATAATAATTATCCTTAATATTAAGCTCCATTGTATTTATGTCTAGCCTCCCGTCGGTTCACGCGTGTATTGCTTCGTGGAACAAGACAAACACGTTCCTCTCTGAACAATCTTTCAAGACCGTGATATTTCCTGTCGCTGTATTTATCGCATAAGCCACAATTGTGACATTCGTGTGACTTGTCTTCCGGTTCTGCATAGGTACATATAACACCTTCAAAGTTTCTCAGGATGACTTTTTCATAAGATTGCGATATCAAGTACTGAGGATTTACTGGTATTTTGCCGCCGCCGCCGGGAGCATCAACTACGAAAGTGGGAACTGCAAATCCGGAGGTATGTCCCCTGAGCATTTCAATGATTTCTACACCAACAGATACGGAAGTCCTGAAATGTTCAATTCCTTCCGAGAGGTCACATTGATAAATGTAATAGGGTCTTACTCTGTTTTTTACAAGTCCATGTACAAGGCTTTTCATAATATATGGACAGTCATTTATATTCTTCAACAAGACGGACTGATTCCCTAAAGGTATGCCTGCATCAGCAAGCATTGAGCAAGCGTTAAGTGCTTCCTTTGTAAGTTCCTTAGGATGATTAAAGTGTGTATTAACCCAGATTGGGTGAAAGCGCTTGAGCGTATCACAAAGCTCTGGGGTTATTCTTTGAGGCATAACAACAGGCGTCCTTGTGCCTAACCTTATCACCTCAACGTGTTCAATTGCCCTTAAGCTCTCAAGAATATATTCAAGCCGCTTATCTGAGATGCACAACGCATCACCGCCCGAAAGCAGTACATCACGGATTTCCCTTGTGTTTTTAATATAGTCTATAGCTCTTTTAATATTATTAAGAGAGAGCTCTTTATCATCGTGTCCTGTAAATCTTCTTCTGGTACAGTGGCGGCAGTACATGGAGCACTGATCGGTAATAAGAATAAGTGCCCTGTCAGGATACCTGTGAATTAAGCCTGGAACAGGAGAATCTTTTGTTTCGTGAAGCGGGTCAAGACTGTCGCACTTTGATAATTTGGTTTCGTGCACAGTTGGAACTGCCTGCCTGCGAACAGGACAATTGCTGTTGTTAGGATCCATCAGCATTGCATAGTACGGAGTAATTGCCATCCTTAGCTTTTTAAGGCTTGCTTTTACTCCCTGACATTCATCTTCAGTTAAGTTTATTACCTGTTCCAATTCTTCTAATGAAGTAATCCTGTTTGAGAGCTGCCATCTCCAATCCTGCCATTGTTTTT
>JAAZCB010000105.1 GCA_012513545.1 Clostridiaceae bacterium | reverse complement strand
TTAAAAAAAATGGCTTTATACTGAAAGTACAAGGAGCAAGGACATGCTAGGCATCCTTGCTCCGAATAAATTATTTCTAAATTCTATATCAGTTTTTACAGTTTACACAGAACTTGAAACTCTCCCAATTGATTTGTGAAGCTTTTTCTTCAAACATTTTCTGTACACTATTTTTCCGTTTATTTAGTGAAAAATAATACGGCACGGATTGTGGCTTTGTAAGCAATTCACCTAAATCGGTTTCACTTAGAATTTCATCGGCAAGTATGGTTTTAATGGCTGATAAATTTTCAGGATTTTGAACCATTTTGATTCTCGCCATTTCATCAAGTCCGGTTGGTGTCAGAAGGCATATTCTATAAAATGGAGTGGATTCCATTACATCCAATGTGAGCCCTATGGATGAGCTTATAAAGTCGTAGTATGCTCTTGTTGTATATCTAATCCTAAGCATCTCACCAATGGCTCTTTTGATCGATCTGTCATCAGCCCATTTTCTTATGGACATTTTGCATTTGACCCACTTAAGCACAAGATAATTAAGAGAAAGTATGGCGGTCATTTGGGATGTGTGTTGATACTTTACCGATTCCTTTTTAACTTGTGCTACTTCTGTCTTATAGGTAAGCTCTTCGTCAGATGAAACATTAAGATATGATTCCAGCTGTACTTTAAGTGGCATGTGAGTTACAAGATAATTGGGGTCTGTGGCAGCAATCAAATCTTCGGCTATATCCATCAGATCTTCTGTTACGATTTTAAATAATAGTCGTTCATCTTCCATAATCAACTGTGCATCCAGCATGTCATCGGTTCTGTTAGCAACGTCGAAAAGTGTTTCATATGCGATTTCTGCTCTTTTTCTGTAACCGCATTTTTTAATATCATCGTACGATATTCTGTACTGTTCCACATAGTCTTTAACAGACATCACGTCAGGCACTTCATCGGAATTTTGTGTAGCTTCCGGTTGATTTTGTTTCATATAAATTTTGCCCATAAGGGCTGTGTATTTATCCTGATATCCTTCGGTGGTAAATCTTGATATGAAATCTTCGGCATTTTTACAGTTCTCACCCATTGAATAGACAGTAGTTTTAAATTCTTCCACTTCAGTTTTTGAATCATCATCTATCGCAAAAGAATCGAAAGTGGCCATATAAGCGTCTATTGTAGTTTTTATTATGGTATCCATTATATTGCCTCACTTTCATAATCAATGAACATATACCCATACTCCTCATGTTCATCAGGGACTGCAATACATTCCGAAGCACCCCATGTTTCTTTTCCACTGGCATCTATTACGTCTTTTTTATATTCTTTAATATAATTAAAGACAGATTCTGCTTCTTCGTCTATATTATATTGAGGAGTTTCATATGTTCCATCTTCTACGCTTAGTATTAATTGGATAAATGAATCCAGTTTGTCGTCGGCAATTCCTGTCGCATTTCGATAGATGTCTTTGGAGCATATACAATGGAAGCTTTCTTCAAATTCTCTGATGTGTCCAAGGTGTTTTTTGATATCACTTTTGTGGGATTCAATCATTGTCGTATCCGAGGCTGTGGCAGACCTTAATTGAATGGTAGCTATAATAATATTGCTGAAAGTAGCCATAATCTCCAAATGTTGACTTAAAGCCTCTTGAATTTTCTTTGTGAATGCGGTGGAATAGGCTTGTATGAATTGATCTGCTTCAAGTTCCTTGATTCGATTTTCATAGAGTTCCGCAACATCTTTTAGTCCGACAAACTCCATTGCTTTCTGCTGTGCCAATAATTTGTCCATTATAAGAGCTTGACCTATTGCCGTGTAAAGAGGGCTGTTTTTTATTCGTCGTTGGGCATCTTTGATGTCGGTGCTTTCTTTTATAAGAACGAGAGTTTCCTTATACTTCTCTTTCTGCCTGGGCGCAAGTGTGTCATCCAGTCTTTGAATGATAGTCTCATATAGTTTTATGGATTTTTCTAAATCATTCATTGTTTCACCGTATCATCCTTTCTGACTACTCACCAGCTTATTATGACATGTATGGTAGACATAATATACCATAAATCTAATTAAGATAGTACATACAGCTTATATGGAAATAGTTATGGTAGATTTTATTATATCATATATTAAGGAGTTTCTTTTGATTGTTCATTAAATGATGATAGAATATAATGCATGGAACTGAACAATAGAAACAATAGAGTTTTTTGGGTTATGAATTTAGGTAACCTAAGTCTTTTTACCCTGGGTATCATTGCATATTATATATTTGTCTACAGGATGAAAGGCGGGTTAGTTGGGATTTTCCCTCTGGGTTTTGAAGCTATTAATTGGCTTTGGCTTGTTGCCGGTTACGGTAGCATGGTTTGTGTATTCCTTATCCTGCTGAAAATAAAATCACCCGAATATTTTTATGATGAAGCGGTAGATCTCCTTATTACGACCTTAAGTCCGTTTCAATTAATCATTACATTTATACTTGGTGGGGTTGCTGAAGAATTGATATTCAGAGGTATCATTCAGCTGTGGTTCGGATTGATCCCATCGTCTGTATTATTTACGCTTATTCACGTAAGGTATCTAAAAAAACCGTATATGGCACTTGAGACTTTGTGTCTTGGATTAATTCTGGGAACACTTTACATATTAACCAAGTCTATATGGATATGTACTGTAGCACATATATTAATGAATATGACTACTGCCTGGATAATAAAGTCAAAAAAAATAAATTACACCCCGGTCATTTAACTAGTCAATTTTCACAGCCAACTTGATAATATATTCGTTTGCGTCATGAACTACTAATTGGTTGACCATTTCCATCTCATAAAAATATTTATCCATAGTATGGTTATTTTTTTTGCAAAAGTCTATAAGTGAATTATAGCTGTCGTGTATAGTATCATAACTCCCGTTGTGATATATAACCGCATATTTGCCTGCCGGTTTAGTGTAGGTTTTTTTATCCTTATCGCTTTCACTAAGCTTTGTATAAAAATGAGAATAATTATAAAGTTCAGATGTGGGAGGTGTTTCTGTGGGTACCATGCAACCAATCACATAGGCACTATATACATCAATACTTTCACAGTAATCAAGGTGCTTTGCAATGGCGCCATCTATTTTTCTGTCATCGTCAGGTCCATCGTAGGCTGTAACAATATAATACTCTTCTTCACCATCCTCAACTAAAGGCTTTCCGGTTTCGTTTACCTTTGTCTTCTCCAGAATAGACAGTTTTTCTTTCATATAATTTTTTTGCCAATGCAGATTCATGATTTTTCTATCAATTTCATGACTCTTTTTCTCGAATAGTTCCACAAGAGACTTTTCCGACCTATTATCCATATACGCTTTGATTTCACTTAAAGCCATATTGATATCTTTAAGAATCAGGATAACCTCAAACAATTCAATCTGATTAGTGGAATAGTATCTATAACCGTTTTCTTCTATTATTTCAGGAGAAAAGAGCCCTATATCATCGTAATGAAACAGAGTTTGTTTTTTAACACCACATAACCTGGCAAATTCACCGGTGGTGTAATATCCATATATATCCTGTCTTTTTTCATCCATAATATACCCTCCATAAAGTATTTTGAAAAGAACTTGACTATACGGTTACCATACAGTTTATCATTTTTAGTATAGGTATACAAATATCTTTATTACCGGAAGAAGGAAATAATGGGTTATATATTCGATAACGGAGTTACTGCAGGAAAATACGCAAAATTTGTCTCACCGTCAGTTGTAATGATGGTGGTGATGTCGTTGTACTATCTATTAGACTCAATATTCGTTGCACGTTTTCTGGAGGAAAATGCTTTGGCAGCTATGAATATCGTCTATCCTGTGCAGGGATTGTGTTGGGGGATATCTATAATGATGGCTGCAGGTTCAAGTGCGCTTGTAGCAATTAATATGGGCGAAGGCAAGCTGAAAACAGCTAGGCAGAGATTTACACTCATTTGTATCATCGCCCTTGTATTGGGAATAATCCTGGCAATTCTGGGTGTGATATATCTTGATGAAATCGTCAATTTCTTGGGTACCACAGAGCTTCTGAAAGAAGACTGCCTTGCTTTCGGATACATACTCATGCTTGCTGTACCCATATCCTTTTTATCCATAATTATTGAATATTTTGTAAGGATTGACGGACACCCCGGGTTCACTCTTTTCCTATATATAATCAATGGTGCTGTTCATTTGGCACTTGATATCTTATTCATGGCATACTGGGGTTGGGGAATAGAAGCTGCCGCCTGGGCAACTTTGTTCGGGCAAGGAAGTATTGTAGTAATAGGTGGTATTTACTTTATTCGCAACCAGATTAAAAATTCTAATATAAAGTTTGCGATACCAAAAATGGATTGGCGATATGTTGGCCATTCGTTCGCTAACGGTTCTTCAGAAATGGTAACGGAATCATCTGTTGCTATCACAACAATTTTGTATAATGGGGTCATGCTAAGTCTTGTAGGAGAAATAGGAGTGGCTGCACTTACCATAGTGCAAAATGCTCACTACTTTCTGATATCTGTTCATCTTGGTTATATTGCAGGAGTGGCACCACTTATCAGTTACTATTTCGGAGCTAAAGAATACAGTAAGGTAAATGTATTTCTTTCCTACAGCAAAAAATTCATTTCCACTTCGTCGATCATCATTGCAGTTCTGGCATTTTTATTTGCAAATAGTATAGCCGGGGTGTTTGTCTCTTCGGAAAGCGAGGTATATCATCTTGCCGCATCGGGGTTAAAAATAATTTCTGTGGCCTTTCTCTTCACCGGGTTAAATGTATTTGGTTCAGGTTTTTTTACAGCTTATGGAAATGGATTGGTATCCGCACTCATTTCTTTTTGCAGGGGCTTAATAATGGTAATAATTGGACTTTTATTCCTACCTAAACTGTTCGGAGTAAGTGGAGTGTGGATGGTGTTTGGCTTTGCCGAGTTAGCCACAATCGGTATAACCGTCATCATGTTAAGAACATTCAAAAACAGATATCATTACAGTTTCTCCAACCTTACTTGATCTCGTAGTTTTCTCAATAAAAAATCATATAAAGAATGGACGATTAATTGAGAATACTTCTCAGAATAGACTTATATTATAGTCAGGTTCATGCTGCCGGTATGATATCCTTTTAAATCAAGAGTGATATATGTGAAGCCAAGTTGCGATAGTTTATTATCAATTTCCTCTCGCAAATCGGGGGCGGTTATTTTTGTAATATCTTCCGGTGATACTTCTATTCTGGCTATGTCGTCGTGGAGTCTGACTCGTACACAACTGAAGCCCAGCTTCATGATGAACAGTTCTGCTTCTTCCACCATCTTAAGTTGTTTTTCATTTATCTTCATATTGTATGGGAACCTTGAAGCAAGGCAAGCCATTGACGGTTTATCCCAAGTAGATAACCCCATATCTTTTGACAGGAAACGTATATCTTCTTTTAATAGTCGGGCTTCAATAAGAGGGCTTTTAACTCCAAGTTCTTTTATAGCCTTCATACCCGGTCTGTAATCGTCATAGTCATCAAGGACAGAACCTTCACAAACGGTGGTAATTCCAAGTTTTTCTCCAAGCTTAAGGCAATTTTCAAACAGTATTCTTTTACAGGTATAGCAGCGGTCTATTTTATTGGAAACGAATTCAGTATTTCCCAGTATGTCTATATTTATAATATTATGGTTAATGCCATTTTTTTTGCAGAATTCAAGAGTAAAGATATTTTCTTCTCTGGGGAAAATAGGGGAATTGAATGTTACAGCGGTCATATTATCTTTTAAAGTATTATGAACGACGTTTAGAAGAAAGGTTGAATCCAACCCACCTGAGAATGCCACCAAGGCTTTGTCATAACTTTTTAGTATATGACTTAAGTTATTAAGTTTCGCTTCGGCATTTACCTTTTTTATTATTCTTTTTTTCTTTTTCGTCGATAACTGTCGAGTCCTTTTCAATCCCCGCTTTTTTGTCATCACTATTGAACTTACTGTATAGTCCATCATTCTCATCAGTCATTTTTTCAACCACCGGTGGTGTTTTTGCTTCATCCACAAGTACAAATCCTTGTCCGTCTGTTCTTTCGTCTGAGTCCGTTTTAATCATATTCAATATCTTATTTTTCATTATTAACTCCCTTCGACCCCTTAAGGTACCTATATTTCATAAACCATACTAATCTCATTTCGATTTATTGTTTTTACATATATATCCTGACCATTATAATAGTTGTTTTCTTCCAAGATATTACATACCGTTTGCTCCGCCATTTCGGGAAAATTATTATCTTGGCTCAAGTGTGCAAGCAGCACACATCTGGTTTTATCATGTGCTTTCATCAAGCTTGTAATAATATGACCGGCTGCTTCATTCGAAAGATGTCCTCTTTCACTTAGTATTCTCTCTTTAAGAAATTGAGAATATCTTCCCATTTTCAACATATCTACGTCGTGGTTAGATTCAAGAACTAAAATATCTGAGTTCTGAATGCTGTTAATTGCATACTCTTCAAGTGTTCCTGTGTCTGTAACGACACTAATCTGTTTATTCTCATGCTTTATTGTGTAGCCAACCGGGTCAGCCGCATCGTGACTGACTCTAAATGTTTCTATGTCAAGATCATCTATGGTAAACTTGTCACCGGATACAAAATATCTTCTTCTTTCATCCTTAACTTCATGTTTCATTGATGTAAATGTGGCATTATTTGCATGGATCGAAATGTCTTTATATTTCTTCATCATGGTTTTAATACCATCAACATGATCCCAGTGTTCATGTGTTACAAGTATGCTCCGCAGATTCTCCTTCGGAGTTCCTGTCTTTTCTAAACCTTCAGTAATTCTCTTGCAGCTTATACCTGCATCGACTAAAACTGCTGTTTTTTCTGTTTTAATTAGGTAGCAATTTCCACTGCTCCCACTGGAAAATGAGCAAAAACTTAAAGTCATATTTTATCTCCGCGTATCAGAATACTATTTTTGTCTGAATTTTATCTGAAATACCTTAGAAATATATTATATCATATTATCCCGATTGCCTGTCTATCGGCCTGCTT
Source organism: Clostridiaceae bacterium (assembly GCA_012513545.1). Next base: position 366 of record JAAZCB010000105.1, on the reverse strand, counting down.
GTAATAGATAGTGAAATAATGCATAATTATTATGAGGAGAAGGCAATGACAAATGTAATCAAAACAGTCAATATATACACTGACGGGGCGTGTTCCGGCAATCAAAATGAAGAAAATTTCGGTGGTTGGGGGGCTATTCTTGAATATGGTGATTATAAAAAAGAAGCATACGGCGGTGAAGCTAATACCACCAACAATCGAATGGAACTAACAGCTCTAACTGTTGCACTCGAGATGTTAAAAACGGAGATGTATTCAGACAGACACAGATGCCTACGCCCATGGAATTCGACATGTATTACGATCTGTAAAAGCGGCGGTGCAAAAGGCAGAAAGGTACGGCGAGGATAAAATGTCAAAGGGTGA
>JAAZCB010001235.1 GCA_012513545.1 Clostridiaceae bacterium | reverse complement strand
GACCTACAACAACAGATTGTGATGAACTGATTAAAGCAAAAAACATTTATCTCATTCCTGATTTTCTGTGTAATGCCGGAGGTGTAACCTGCAGTTATTTTGAACAAGTTCAATGCAATATGAACTATTTCTGGTCTAAAGAAGAAGTGCTCGAAAAGCTGGATTATAAAATGACCTCCGCTTTTCACGCGGTTCATAATCTAGCTAAGGAAAAAGGGATTTATATGCGTAATGCAGCCTATGTTATTGCTATTAATCGTGTTGCAGAAGCAGTTAGGCTTCGTGGTTGGGTATAATCAGGTAAGTTGTATTTAAATTTTACTGCATTAACCGTAATTTGCATGATGTTTGTTGATATTTCAACTCACAATCACGCAAATTACGTTAATTCGCAGTAAAATCTGTTCCTTTTTATATAATTTGTGGTTTATGTCGGATACGAAAGATACTGATATTTAAGCAGAATAAGGCATTTTAGCTTAAAATATTAGCTCTTGCCAAACATAAACCATATAGCATAGTCAGGTATACATTGGAATGTTTGGCGGCACCTTTATAAGGAGGAGTATACGTGAGCAGATTCAAGGACACACCGAGTGAAATATTGGCAGAGCGTGCAAAGGAATTGGAATGCCTGTATGCAATAGATGAAGCGATTTCTGAAGGCAGTCATAATATGGCTGATGTGCTGAAAAAAATACCCGATATAATACCATTGGGCTTTAGAAATGTTCTTGCTTGCACTGCGGATATTTATCTGGAAGGTAAGCATTACTTTACAAAGCCTGTCATTGAAAATGGCGATGAAATAAAAGCCAACATCATTGTCAATAATGAGGTTCTCGGCTATATCAGAGTAATGTACCAAAAAGGCACATTTCAAGGTGACGATACTGTTTTTCTTCCTCAGGAAGTAAAGCTGCTTAATAGTATAGCAAATATAATTTCAGACAGCATTTACAAAAAGAATATGCGAAATAGCCTGCACTCAGGTTCAGAGTGGGGGTCAATACTAGAACTGTTAAAAAACACTGACCTAGAAATGCTATTGTTTGTATGCGAAAAAATGTTGACTGTACTTGCAAAAATAAGTCCTAATCTGATGACTGAAATTTTTAATGATATGAATTGGACATTGTACCAAAACCAGACTGACATCAATTCCCCTCTAAAGGCATTGCCTGAGATTGATGTTATTCACTTAAGCCGGGTGCTTTTCTCTACAGCAACAAGCTGCTTAAGCAACCCACAGATATATGATTATATCTGCTTATGGATTTATCAGAAAAAAACTTCAGAGCTTGTAAAAATCATCAACAGGAAGAGTTCAAATATAAAAAGCATTATAAAGGCATTACAGCAGTATAAACAGGCTATAGAAAAGAACAATGCAACAAGCGAACCAACAAAGCGGTGGCTGACAGTGAGTCTAATAAAAAGGTTCATAACTCATAACCCTGAAGAAATTTCCATTATACAAAAATATGTTACCATTGACGCTTTTTGTGATTTGCTTGACAAATTTATTTGCTCACCAGCGAGCTATGGTACAATTGGAGGAAAAGGTACAGGCTTTTTTCTGGCAAACCAAATTATAAAGTCACAGATTTTGGATAACCCATTGTTCAAAAACATAAAAATGCCTAAGACCTGGTATATTTCTTCCGATGAGCTTGCCAATTTAATAGAAAGTAACGGATTTGATGAACTAAACGAGCATATATACAGTGATATCCTGGATATTCGAATAAATTATCCTCGTATTATTCAAATGTTGAAAAACTGCAGGCTTTCATCATATATAACAAATCAACTCGATCAAATTCTGGATGAGTGCGAAGATAAGCCGCTGATTGTCGGATCTTCAAGTGTTTTGGAGGATCAAGTCAATTCATCTTCTTCAGGAAAATACAAAAGTCTGTTTATAACTAATACCGGAACAAAAAAACAGCGCAAAGAGCAACTGATGGACGGTATACTCGAAATATACTCTTCAATGTTCAATCCTGATTCCATTCAATATCGAAAGCAGAGGAACCTCCTTGATTGTGATGAACAAATGGGCATACTTATTCAAGAAGTTGTAGGTCGTAGAGTTGGTCCATATTTTTTTCCGCTTTATGCTGGAGTTGCATTCAGCAATAATGAATTGCGCTGGTCTCGCAGAATAAAGCGTGAGGATGGTCTTATGCGTATGGTTATGGGACTTGGAACAAGGGCTGTTGACAGGGTAGGTGATGATTTTCCTATTTTGATTTCACCGGGACAGCCAAATCTTGCAGTAAATTACTCGCCTCAGGAAATACGTAAATATTCTCCTCAGATGATAGATGTTATTGACATGGAAAACCAGGTCTTTGCAACTATTCCTGTATCCTCATTGATTAAAGAATATGGTGCCCAAATCCCACACATCAATCTTGTTGCATCTGTTCTTAAAAATGATATTATCAGCAATGTAAATGCTTTAGTCACTGATTTTAAATCGGAAGAAATCGTTATTACATTTAATGGCCTCATACAGAATACTCTAATGATTAAACAGATACAAGCAGTTCTGTCACTGCTTAAGGAAGCCTTGGGATATCCAGTGGACATTGAGTTTGCCAGTGACGGTGAAAACTTTTATTTGTTGCAGTGCCGTTCACAAAGCAGAAACTATAATAATGCTTCGGTTGCCATACCTGCTAATATTCCGCTGCACAATATTGTCTTTAATGCAAATAAGTATATTTCAAACGGCCGGGTTACCGGAATTAAGACTGTTGTATATGTTGACCCTGCTGAATATGAAAAACTGGAAAAATACGAAGATATTATGAATGTTGCCAACGTTGTCAGTGAGCTTAACAGAACACTGCCTCGCCGCAGCTTTATTTTAATGGGTCCGGGGCGTTGGGGAAGTCGTGGTGATATAAAACTTGGCGTACCCATTGTTTATTCCGACATTAATAACACAGCAATGCTTATTGAAATAGCTAAGGAGAAGTCAAAATATCAACCTGAATTATCCTTCGGCACACACTTTTTTCAGGATCTGGTGGAAGAAGATATAAAATATCTGCCTCTTTATCCCGAAGATAATGAGATTATATTCAATAATGGTTTCTTTAAGTCTCCTAATTCTCTTGAGCATATTCTGCCGCCATATTCGTATCTTAGTAATGTTGTAAAAGTCATTCAGATAGAAGAAAACTTTTTTGGTAAACAGCTTTTCGTATTAATGAATGCTGATCTGGAAAAAGCTGTTGCATATATTGATAGGCCTTTAAATGCAGGTGTAATCACGGACAGCAATGTAATCGAGGATTATACAGGCGAAAATGATGATGAGGGTTGGAAATGGCGTCATTTTATGGCAGAGCAGATTGCCAATAAGATTGATATGGATGAATATTCCGTCAAAGGCATTTATTTATTTGGCAGCACAAACAACTGCACTGCAAGGATTAACAGCGATATTGATTTACTCATCCATTTTGCAGGAACGCCAGAGCAAAAACTGAAGCTTGATCTATGGTTAAACGGGTGGAGTCTTGCATTATCAGAAATTAATTATCTCAGAACAGGATATCGCCCTGCCGGACTTCTGGATGTTCATTATGTAACCGATGAGGATATAGCAAGCAAAAATTCCTATGCAATAAAAATTGATTCACCCTATGATCCTGCTTCTCCTCTGCGTATAAAAAAGTAAATAGACAATTACAACAGAAATTACCCGATGTACTTGTAATGTTTTAGGGCACTTCCCGATTGTGAACTTGTGATGAAATGCCATAATATGAGGACTGATTTTAAAAATATACAAAAATAATAAATCTTATAACTATTCCCATATTCACCTATAAAACATATTTACAATATAATAAAAAAGTGATTTAATGTTGTTAGTTATATATATAAATATATATATTATGTATTATTATACAAACTATTCTGTAAAATTACAATATATTGGGGAGGAAATACAATGAAAAGGACAGTTTGCTTACTTCTTGTTTTTTCTGCAGTTTTACTCAATAGCCATTCTATAAAAACTGCATACGCATCAGATGAAATTTCAGCAGTGAACCAGGTAGAATCAGACAGGCAATACTACACCGTGACAGGCTCAATATACAAAACATACAATGATGAAGAAGGCATCATTGTTTTTGACGATGAAAATCTTGAAGAAGCAATACGAGAAAGAATTGGCATACGGGCGGGCAATATTTCAATGAGTGATATTGCCGATATTAGAGTTTTAGATCTATCTAATGAAGATATTACCAGTATTACAGCTCTTGGTTACTTTACCAATCTTTCCGGTTTAAACTTATCAGGTAATGGAATAAGTGACATATCACCGCTTGCCAATCTGACTGATTTGACTGAACTGAATTTAGAGTATAATAATGTAAGTGATATAACAGCCATTGGTAAGCTTACCAATCTATCCAGCCTTAATTTAAATGGTAATGCCGTAAGCGACATTACACCACTTGGCAGCCTCGGCAATTTGACCAGACTGGATTTGTTTAATAACGGAGTAAAAAAAATAAAAGCGCTTGGCAGCCTGAAAAAACTCAATGAACTCAATTTGCAGTGGAATAATATAAGTGATGTGAGCCCTATTAGCAATCTGACAAACTTGTCCAAGCTGGATTTATACAGCAACAAAATCAGCAGCGTTAAATCCCTTGACAGGCTTACAAATCTGAAGGAGCTGAATTTGGGATATAATCCGATAGAGAATTTATCAGCTATTGGCTATCTTCAAAACTTAACTTCTCTTAAGCTAGGCCAACTGTATTATACTAACCTTACATCACTGGGCAACCTGACTAAATTGAACGAACTATCTATAAGTTTTTCTTCCATCACAGACCTGACAGCCCTCAACAAACTGCCAAACTTAACCAGTCTGGATTTATACGGTAATGTGATTGACGACCTGTCTGCTGTTGGAAATCTGACCAATTTGAAACAGCTGTCAATAGTTGCCTGCTCCGGAGTAATTGACATGGAACTTATCGGTAATCTTACCAATTTAAACTCACTAACGATAAACGAATGTGAAATATCTGATATTTCGCCAATTGCTAACCTGCAAAAGTTGAACGGGTTATATTTACAGTATAACAAGATATGTGATGTATCATCCCTTGGCAACCTGTCTGACTTGTGTGAAATAAACTTATGTGATAACCAGATAAAAGACATATCACCGCTTGGAAATCTGACCAATTTGACTCGACTGGATTTAAGCGGAAATCCAATAAACAATTCATCAACACCGAATACTTTTCACAGGTCCGAACTGGACTTTACAGTAAACGGAAGAAAATATGAGGTTTGGGTTGTTGATGAAAACATAATTGCCTTTGAAGATAAAAATCTTGAAGCTGCAGTACGTGAACAAATTGGTAAACCGGATGGATTCATACTAAAAAGCGATGTTTCAGGTACTACAAGTTTGAACTTATCCGGCAGAGGAATAAGAGATATAACACCACTTGCCGAATTTACTGATTTGATTACTCTATATTTAAATAACAATGAATTAACTAATCTGGCACCGCTTGGCAACTTGACAAGCCTCACAAAACTATACCTGCACGGCAATCAAATAAGTGACCTGACACCCCTTGGCAACCTGACAAACCTGACTACCCTGTATTTGTACAGTAATAAAATAAGTGACTTGATACCCCTTGGCAACTTAACAAAGCTGGATTGCCTGATTCTGGATGACAATCAAATAAGCAACCTGGCACCACTTGCCAATCTGACCAATTTAATCAATCTGAACTTATGCCATAATGAAATAAGTGATATTAAGCCGCTTGAAAACCTGACCAATTTAGCAATTATGGATTTATCCTGCAACCAAATAAGTGATATTACACCTCTTTCGAATCTAACAAATTTAACGGAACTGTATTTAGCTTACTGTAACATTAGTGACGCAACACCCCTTGGCAATCTTAAAAATCTGGTCT
>JAAZCB010001234.1 GCA_012513545.1 Clostridiaceae bacterium | reverse complement strand
GCATTCTGCTCATGAACCAAAGTAGGTATTTTCATTGTCGAAGCATTAAACACAACAGGACCGCATACATATCCACCCGTACCAATAACTATATCCGGTCTATACTCCCTAATTACCTTTCTTGCCTCAAACAATCCCTGAAATAACTCCTTAAAAGCTACCAGCGTGTCAAAGGAAAGCTTTCTTCTAAAACCTCTGACACTAATAAGCTTGAGCTCAAAATTCTCTCTTGGGACAAGCTTTGTCTCAAGCCCTTTTCTCGTACCAATAAAAAGAATTTCAGCTTTCGGATTTCTGTCTTTTATATATTTTGCTATCGCAATCCCGGGATTTATGTGTCCTGCCGTTCCTCCCCCGCTAATAAGCACCTTCACAAATTCTACACCTCAAATCCTTTCATAATTTGAATACCTTGATATATTAAGAAGTATTCCAACTCCGCTCATGAGAAAAACCAGCGATGTACCTCCGTAACTTAAAAAAGGAAGCGGAACACCTGTAACAGGCATTGATGAAGTCACAACAGCTACATTAAGGATAACCTGAACAGCAATCAGTGAAGTAATTCCAATTGCCACCAAACTTCCAAAAACATCAGGTGCATTCATGGATACTTTTACTCCTCTCCATATAAAAATAAGGAATAAAAGAAGCACCGTTAGAACACCTATAAAACCAAGCTCTTCAGCCAAAACCGCAAGGATAAAGTCGTTATAGGGTTCCGGTATATACAAAAACTTCTGAAGGCTCTTACCAAGGCCTCTTCCAAAGAGTCCACCCGAGCCTATTGCATAAAGTGACTGCACTATTTGCCAGCCTCCGCCCTGCATGTCAGCCCATGGATTTAAAAATGACATAACCCTGTCCCGCCTGTAATCCGAGGCCAGCATAAGTACTACTGCTCCTGCTACGGCAGGTACACCCAGAATTAAAAAGTGCTTAATTTTTGCTCCAGCGCAAAACAGTATTATGCTGCACACCATGCAAATAACCATTGTAACACTCATATGGGGTTCTTTCAGTAGTAGAAAACCAAAAATTCCTATTATTATAAGATACGGCAAAAGTCCTTTAAAAAAGCTTTTTATCCCGTCTTTTTTCCTGGAAAGACTGTGGGCAAAGAAAAGAATCAAAGAAAGCTTGGCAATCTCGGAAGGCTGCAAAGGCTGAGTTCCAATCCTTATCCATCTTCTTGAACCGTTAAATTCCGCTCCTATACCCGGAACCAATACCAGGACCAAAAGCACAATGCTGCCTATAAGAAACACAGGAGACCATTTACCAAGCTTCCTGTAATCTATATTCATAGTTACTATCATGGCAAGAAGCCCCACAGGCGCATAGGTCAACTGCTTCTTCAAAAAGTAATATGTATCACCCTGCATGTAGTTGTATGCATGTGGAGCACTAGAACTAAAAACCATTATGGTACCTATAGAAAGAAGTATTAAAACAGTCAGGAATATTAAAAAATCAAATGGTTTTTTAGAATTCATGATATCCCCCTTCAAAGTCGTACTTTAAGAGTTCCATTTTTAATCAATAAAACCTGAGCCTTAAAGCAAGTAATCCAACTATACATAAAATCGATGTCACTACCCAAAATATGGCGACAACTTTTACTTCTCTCCAGCCAGAAAGTTCAAAATGATGATGTATGGGAGCCATCTTGAACACCCTTTTACCGGTAAGCTTGAATGACATTACCTGAATTGCTACTGACAGAGTTTCAATGACCAGAATACCTCCAACTATTATAAGAATAAGAGGCATTTTCATAACTATAGCAATTGCACCTAACGCACCGCCTAAAGCCAGCGAGCCCGTATCCCCCATAAAAACCTTCGCCGGATGTGTGTTGAAAGCCAGAAACCCGAGACATCCACCCGAAATCATTGAACTGAAAATTTTAACATAATCCCATTCACTCCCTGTCATTGCAACAATGGTAAAAAATACGGCAATAATCAGAGTAACACCGGCTGCAAGTCCGTCAAGTCCATCTGTTATATTTACTGCATTACTCGCTGAAATGAGCACCATAATGGAAAACGGTATAAACAGCCACCCCAGAGAAACAGTATTATCCATCCCCAAAAAAGGAATTATGATATCTGTACCGTTGTCTGTCCTTGATATATAAAAGGAGAACAAAACAGACACCATAAGTATTCCCAAAAGCTTTTGATACCAGTACAGTCCATCCTTTCTCTTCTTAACCACCTTTATAAAGTCGTCCAGAAAACCAATAAAGCCAAAGCCTAATGTTACAAGGGCTAGTGGCAGTATTCTTTCATCTGTTCTCGCATAAATAACGGCTGCCAGTAAAACGGGAATTAAGAAAATCAAACCTCCCATTGTAGGAGTTCCCATTTTCTTATAATGTGATTTTGGTCCGTCATCCCTTACTGTCTGGCCAAACTTTAGTCTCGTCAGTATTGGTATCAAAATCGGCCCGCAAAGTAAAGAAAGCAAGAAAACCGCTAGGAATACAACAACATGTGTTGACAAATTAAATGGTAAACTAATCAATTTTATTCTCCCCCACAACACGCCTGATGGTGTTTATTAAATCAGCTGATAGTACTTATATATTTTTATACCTTCAGAATCAGTTTGTCAATATGTTGACTACTTCTTCCATTTTCATCCCCCGAGAGCCTTTAACAAGTAAAACATCTCCTGGTTTGATAAAGTTTATCAGAAATTCTGCCGCCTCGGTATTATCCTTAAAGCTGATTACCTTATCTGCTTCCGCTCCTGCCTCTATTGCGCCATGGGCAATATTCTCCCCATTATCTCCTACCGTCAGAATATAATCAATACCTTTTGCTACTGCAAACCTGCCTACATGCCGGTGGGAATCCATAGACATTTCCCCAAGTTCAAGCATGTCTCCGAGTACGGCAATGCTCCTGCCTGATGTCACAACATCCTTCAACACATTTATAGCTGCTTCCATTGATTGAGGACTGGCATTGTATGCATCATTAATTATTTTAATCCCATTATGATTAATTATATTAAGTCTCATCTTGCCGGGTGTAAACTCTTCAATCCCCTGAATAATTTTCTCTATGGGAATTCCAAGTTCCCTCCCTGCAGCTATTCCAGCCAGTGCATTGTAAACATTATGTACTCCGGGTACCGGAATATTCACCCTGTAGTCTTTATTGCAAATTGTTATTTCAAATACCGTACCTTGCTCTCCGAGGGACTGAACATTATAGGCCTGATAATCAAGGTTTTCTTCAAGACCGTAGAAGACCGTCCTGAAGCTGATAAGTCCTTTTAAGCCATATAATAATTTATCATCTCCATTTAGT
>JAAZCB010001233.1 GCA_012513545.1 Clostridiaceae bacterium | reverse complement strand
TAACTCTTTTTTCCATTCGGGCCACTCATTCTCATCAATAGATATTTCTTCCTGTTCACAATATTCGTTGATTGTTTCTCGAGGTTCATAAGTCACCCGATATTTAAACTCCTGCACTTTTCCATCATTCCAATTCTGAACAGGTCTATAATATCCTGTTATCCGGCTAAAGATTTCAGTCTTTTCACTGCATTCAGGACATTCATCAACCTCTCCATTAATATACCCATGGTTCTTACAAATGGAATATGTCGGTGATATAGTGAAGTATGGAAGTTTATAGGCCTCAGCGATCTTACGAACTAAAATAGCAGCCTGCTTCCAATCAGGAAGTCTTTCGCCAAGATATGCATGAAATACTGTTCCGGATGTATACAATGTTTGTAATTCATCCTGAAGTTCAAGAGCTTCAAATATATCGTCGGTAGCATCAACAGGTAAGTGACTGGAATTAGTATAATATGGCGTTATATTAGTCTGATATTTAAACCAATCGCTTGCTGTAAGAATATAAGGAAATATCTCTTTATCATGCTTTGCAAAGCGATAGGAAGTCGATTCAGCCGGTGTAGCTTCTAAGTTGAACAAACATCCATACTGTTCCTGGTAATCGCTTAAACGATATCTCATGTGATTCAAAATATCCTTAGCAAAACATTGACCAAAAATAGTAGTTAAACGGCATCCAGCGCCGAACAAATTCATTAACGCTTCATTCATTCCAACAATACCAATCGTGGAAAAGTGATTATTAAACGATCCAAGGTATTGTTTAGTATAAGGATATAAACCAGAATTCAACATCTCATTTAAAAACTGCCTCTTAATATGAAGAGATCTCGCCGCAACATCCATGAGGTGATCTAATCGTCCGAAAAAGTCTTTTTCATCTTCCGCTAAATAAGCAATCTGTGGCAGGTTTATTGTAACAACACCGATCGATCCGGTACTCTCACCTGAGCCGAAATATCCTCCAGACTTCTTACGCAGCTCTCTAAGATCCAGCCTTAATCTACAACACATTGAACGAACATCTCCAGGCTCCATATCTGAATTAACATAGTTAGAGAAATATGGTGTTCCATACTTAGCAGTCATTTCGAACAGGAGTTTATTATTCTCGGTTTCACTCCAGTCGAAGTCCTTGGTAATAGAATAGGTCGGAATAGGATACTGAAATCCGCGTCCGTTCGCATCTCCGTCTATCATAACTTCGAGAAACGCTCTATTAATCCGGTCCATTTCTTCCTGACAATCTCCATAAGTTATGAAGTCGTTTGGTGATATACTTGTCTTTAAAAAAAGAGTTCGTCCGCCAACAATAGCGGGTTGATCTTTCAAATCATCCGGGACAGTCCAGTCTAAAGTAATATTAGTAAATGGCGCCTGGCATCCCCAACGTGACGGAGTATTTATACCGAATATAAAAGATTGAATCGCCTGCTTAATATCTTTATCAGAAAGGTTGTCCGCTTTAACAAAAGGTGCCAGATATGTATCAAATGAAGAGAATGCCTGAGCTCCCGCCCATTCGTTTTGCATAATACCAAGGAAATTAACCATCTGATTACATAGCGTAAATAAATGATTAGCTGGGGATGACGATATTTTGCCCTCTACGCCTCCTAAACCCTCCTGTATGAGCTGTTTTAAGCTCCAGCCACCACAATATGGGGACAACATAGAAAGGTCGTGTAAATGAATTGCACAGCTTCTGTGGGCCTCTGCGATTTCTTCATCATAAACCTCAGTAAGCCAATAATTAGCGGTAGCAGCTCCCGAGTTGGAAAGAATAAGTCCTCCTAATGAAAAATTGATTGTTGAGTTTTCTTTCACTCTCCAGTCGTTTAAATGCAGATAGTCCTCAATTAATTTTTTATAGTTTATGTTTGGTTCGTTCGTTAGCATTATCTGATTCCCTCCCTGAAGATAGTAACGTTTAGTGTTTGTCCCAAATCTAAAAACCTCATATTTTAACTCCTTTCACACATTCACAACGACTTTTGAATTTTTAACACATATAATGTTTTGATTGCTGCTGCCATACATTCTTCCAGTGATTTTTTTGCTTGGTTCAAATTTACCGTCGACAACATATTCGGCTCTTTGTGTTAATATTCTATTTTTTATTTCCTCATACAAATATCCGGTGTAAACCCAAACACTCATATCTTTTGGAAGTAATTCAAGTAGTTTTATACATTCTTCTTCCTGAAGATATGGCTCTCCACCAGATAAAGTTATACCGTCTATCCATTTTAGCCTGATAGAAATATCTTTTGCTATTTCATCTACTTGGATATTAAATCCGCCGTCAATAGACCATGTATGTTTATTATGACAGCCCTCACAGTGATGTGGACAGCCCTGTAAAAATATGGTATATCGTAGACCTTTTCCAGCAACAAGAGAATTAGGAATTACTCCTGATATTCTCATTTCTTTTCTCCTTTCTAAATAAATTCAAGATTCTGTCCAATTTTCTTTTAAACTCATTCTCCATTTAAACCCTAAAGTTTCATCAGCTTTATTACAAAAGCAATCATAACATAATATTCCAGAATCATCCCCATAAACTTTATTCCATATTTCATCTGGAGCAGAAAAATCATGCACATTTCTACCACAATCTTCACATCTTCCGCAATCTTCAATTAATGAATATGTTTTAAGGAACTTTCGATTTATTTTTTGCCAAATATTAAATGTATTTATTCTCCAATAATCAGAAATTTTATTTTTATAAATATGTAACATTTTACGATTATAAGTTTTGAACATATTTTACCTCCTTAACTCTGTATTGCATAAAATAGCTTTAAGTTCCTGTATTAATTCTTTTTTAGAATCAAGATCTGTTTGTGGTTTTGGTAAATATTTACCGCAAATACGACAGCTATTTCCACTTGTATAATTTATTCTGACAGCTGGAGTTCCGTCGTCAAACATATGATCACAATCTTTTAATAACTCTGTCATCATATGTTCATATTTATTTTCCACGTCACGAATTTCAATGTTCATTAGTTTTAATAGCGCATTTCTTTTATCTAGTAATTCACTTGTTTTATAATTCATTTTTATGTCTCCTTTCAAAAAATAAAAGAAATAGAAAGAGTCCTTGTTTGGACTCAATCTATTCTATTAAGGATATAGCATTATTGATTCTGCTATTGTACTCTGTTGTCATATTAACTAGTGTGTTGAATATCATTAGTGATATCGTAATGATTATAACAAAAGTTATTATAAAGAATACTGCATTTTTCATAAAATCATCTCCTTTTCATTAAAGGAATTGTAAATTTCGCAAAGGAGATTATATTAGATCATTCTTATCAGTATTTGGATCTTTAGCAATTTGGACATATTTTTTGTGGCATTCTGGATTTTTGCAGATCCAAATCCGATGACCGTTCGTCCAAGTTTCTCTGCCGTCTTTGAATGCTTTTAATTTTATTCCACATATTTTACATTTCACGTTTTCATTTCCTTTCTAGGATACTATCATACGATCTCATTTCGAGTTCTTCTCGTGTTTTGCCGCATATAGGACAGAACATATCATATGATCTCATTTCATGTTTACAATTCATGTTTACAATATCTGATATCGGAATTGCATCTTCTCGTCCGTGGCCTTCCGATAATTCTTCTATGTTATCCGTTTGATTAATACACGGTTTTAAATCTTCAGCAAACGGCAAGTCTATCAACTCCGGTTTGTTTTGTTGCGTCCATATAGCTCCAAGCATATTCCATACAAAAGCTCTATCATGCGGCTCATCATTATCACCGCGAAGATATTTAAGGTAATGTCTTACACCACTGTCGATATAACAGTGAAGTGGGATCCCTTTCTCCCAATTTCTGTCTCCGTATTTACGGCAGCCGTCCTCATATTGCTTGGATACTTCGAGAATTGCTGTTTGTAAATTATCTTTCCATTCCTTATGACGAAACACGAAATATTTTATGGCTGTTTGGATATCAATAATATTTCCATATCTGATATAATTATCAATCCAATATAGAACATCATCGCGCCATAAATTACCAACCACTGTTAGAGGTAACAAATCGCATCTACCTTTTCCGTCGGCAGCATCTCTTACTGCACCTGTTCCGAAATCTCTTCTGTTTCCACTATCTTTTAATTCAGCCATTTTATTACTTCCTTTCTCTAATTAAAATACTTACAGACCATTCTTCTGGATTATCAGCCTTATCATCAATATACACATCGGCTGATATTTTACGAGAATCTGCCCCATAAAAAGCAGTTCTTTCTGGATCGTTTTCGTTCACATAGTCTATTGGAATTTTCCATTGTTTACAGGCATCAACGGCGACTTCTAATTCTTTTCCAGTTCGACATGTCCATAATATAATTATACTTCCATTTTCTTTTTCTTTTCGTATGTAATCATGTACCGCATAATGGATTTCATTTGGCTCTCCTACATCCGGGTAAGCATTATTACAAAGTGTGCCGTCAAAATCAACTGCTACAACTCGTTTTAATTCTTTCATTTTATTTCTCCTTTCAGTACTCGCTCGGAAACAATATAGTAGTCACTCTTCGATCCAATGGTGAAGAATCGGTGATAATCCATATATTTAATTTTTCATCACTCGGATGGTCGTAAGAAGCAAATATACGTTCTTCTCCTGATTTTACAGCATGTTTATTCATCTCTTTGTCGTCCTTACATAAATCGCCCCAGTCGCAATTTACATATCGTTTGAGCGAGTCAAATACAAATACAGCAAACTGCTGATCTTTTTTCATAAGCTCGTCAACACCACTAGTAGACACCAATTTTCCGATTTTGAATTTTGTTTTCATTTCATTTCTCCTTTCAAAATATAAAATAAAAAGAAAGAGCCGAAGCTCAATCTTTTTCTATTAATCTAGTTAAGTTTATACTGTATTTTATTGTCGTAAACGATTTTTGTTATGACCCCATCCGTCGTCAATTTTGTTGATAATACAACACCATTGATAATTCGGATGTATGGTATCATGTCGCATTCTTTATACATTTTTTCAATTGACATAAAAAACCCTCCTAGAATTCTATTCATAAAAGGTCTTGTAATTTTCGCACATTATTTAGTTTTTTATCATCCTTCTTCATAATTAATAGGTTTATGGGAATCCTCATTCGTTGGATTGTGAAGACACTCATCACAAGGATCATCATAATCTTTTACAGATTTATGTTTACATTTGTGACAGTAGTCCCAGAAGTATACTATTTTTTCAGCCATTGTCGTTCCACCCAGTCAGAATATCAAAGAACACTAATAAAATAGCTAAAAATATAAATATCGGCCATCCCCAAACGCAAACAAATTCAACGAATAGAGAATATTTTTTTTCTCCAGCTGTTAATTTAAAAAGGACATTACCTGTTCCGTAATATATAAGTAATATTGTTAATACAAATAAAAAATTAATAATCATTTATATTCCTCCTTTATTATTTAGATATATCCAATGAAACCCGAATATAACTATCATTGATGGGAAAGGTGCTGGATTTAAACCATCTCCAAATTTTAATCTACCTTTTATGAATAAAATTTCTGCTGACGTTTTAAAAATATATTCGTGAAACCATCTAGTGTCTGTTCTAGACGGAACTAATGCAACCACAATTGTTCCCGGTTTCTTTGATTCATCAAAACATTTTTTAATCCATTTTCCTGTTAATTGTCCTCCATAAGGAGGATTACAAAAAACTCTATGCCCACTCCAATCTTTAGTTAAACCATCATCTTTTTTTGTGTAATATAGTTTACATTTAGCGTTTTTTGTATCTGCACAAGGATCTAAAGTGAAATGAAATATGTTGTCGAGAGTATCAAATATGTTTTGTGGTGTAGCCCAATTATCTGTTGAACTGCTAAATAGAGCTGGGTTTAACATCGTTTTAACACCTCGATTTCTCAGCAAGAGCATATTTCTTGATATTTTTACTCATTAGATATCTGCTCTCGTTAAAGTTTTTCTTATTTTTTAATGCATTACTAATAACCAGATCAATACCAGATTTAGACTTGAGATGATAATAATATAAATCTTTAAACTGAGTATTTAACCTGTCAATTCGTCCTGCAGCTTGTGTCATAACTTTATAACTATAATTTTGCGAGTAAAATATAATGGTATCTGTTGATGTACAGTTCCATCCTTCGCAACCCGCAGTATATTGAACTAAATATACCCAGCTTTTACTTTCTGGTAATGGTTCATGTTTATGACCATTCCATTCCGCAACTACAACATCTGATCCGTAATGAATATTTCTCAGAATATCCAATTCATAATCAAAGTTATAAAATATAATTACCTTATGATGTTTTTCAAATATTTCAAGAACTGCTACTTGTCTGGATTCATCTGAATTAACAATCTTTCTCCAAACATAACATAATTCAGAAGCATTAACAATTGGATTGTCAGTAAATGGATTCCATCTATATTTTGTGACGTCTTTGTATTTAATGATATCGTACTTAACAGATATATCCTCGTGATGTGCAATTGTTTCCCTCTTATATTCCATTGGAATCAGAATATCATCGCGAAGCCTCATCAAACGTCCAGTATTAACATATCTATCTATTTGAGGAAACTTACTAAAGCGTTTATAAATAACATGCTCACGTTCGAACTCCGTTCTATTAGAATAGAATCCGTTTGCAATAAATGTTGGAATATAATCTGTCCACGTATCTCCAGGAGTAGCAGATAATAATATCCATTGATTCTTTCTGGCTATTTTAAGAAAAGCTTTAACCCATGCTCCTCTTCCAACAACTCTCTGCTCATCAAATATAAAGAACGCTCCAAACACATCCTTATAATTTTTTATACGATTCCAACTGTCGACTATAACTTTGTTTTTATATAAATTACAGTCATCATGTGTTGATAGGCGAAAATATATTAATTCTTTATCCCACTCGAAAGTATCTCTCTTCCGAGCTGTTGTAATAATATATAAATCTCGAGGAGGATGATTCATTGGAATATATTTTCCTCCCATCAAACATGACACCGAACCTCCATTCTGAAGATAGTAATATCCTAAGGACGTCAAGCTTTTTCCAGTACCAACACCACCGCATAATATGCAGCCATTTTTCATTTGATTTACTGCATCTATTTGATAGTCTCTTAAAGTTATCACTGTTGACCCCCTTTTTAATAAAACAAAAATAAAGAGCCTAAGTTTCCTTAAGCTCTTTACTTTTTCTAATATAATTTTGCTTTTCGTATTTTCTGAAAATATTTTTCAGATTTATGTCGCAAACGCAGTTTTTTTCTGTAATAAGCCATTTTTAATCTGTAATACATTTTCAGCAAATATTTCATAAATATCATCTCCTTTTCATAAAAGGAGTTGTATTTTTAGTCTATTCTTTTGAATATTTAGCAGCTAGCATATCCTGTTTGATTGTGATGTACATATCCTTTAAATATGCTTTTATCTTTCCTTCTTCCCATGTATATGGACGAATTGTCAAATCAACATTCTCAATTTCAATATTGTCAAGAACATTAACCGATTCTTCGTCAAGAATTGTGTGTGTTTTTCCAGAAATTAAAACCATTTTAGGAGGAAAATTATTGAACCTGACAGCTACATTAACATAATTTTTAGGTTCGTCTCCTTCATCTCTCGGCGTTAAGGTTTTTATATTCCAGCCGTCTCTTGACATAATTTGTGCCATGTTAGGATCATCAATTATGACACAGAAATTTCGGTCACCAGCTTTATTGAATTTTGTTTCATCTCCAGAGAAATTTCTAAATATAATAGTAGCATTTTCAATAAACAGAGTTTTATCCCTGTCCATAGCTACACGATTAATCCGAATTTTTCCAGCACGAATTTCGTGTATTAAGTTCTTGATTTCATACTTAAACTGTTTAGCAAATGGTTTTCTCGATTGCATTAACAGTTCATATAAACCATATTCAGTCAAGAACCACATCTCTCGTCTTTGACCTCCCCGATATATTGTATCGGTCAGCTTTTCGTCGTCATCAACGTTTTCAAGCATTTGTCCGATCTTATCAGTTGAATATCCGATTATTTCTGCTATATCAGAAGCCAAAAATAACGGTCTGTCTGGTGTTCCATACATATTAAATTTTGAACCAAGAACTACTATTTCATTTGGATTTGTTACATCCTCAATTTTTACTTGTTCCATTTTTATTTCTCCTTTCTTTTATTCAACATACAGACAATCAAAATATGGTACTGACACTATTTCAAAATCGGTAATTAACCCGTCGAGAATAACTATACCGTCTTTTATCATTTCTTTGATTTCTGTAGCAATCGATTCTTTTTCTGTCTGTGTTAAAAAACTAGAAGATTTAACAACAACTATATTTTTCATTTATTTTCTCCTTTCAAAATGGCACTATTTTATATCCCAATTCGCATGGAGTAATTTCTCCATACTTACACTTAGGACAGTCGAAACAATCCGGATATTTTTCATTACCACAAGGAACCAACCATGGAGGTTTATCGTCCTCTGAATCATCGGACACAAACCATTCAAAATCTCCATATTTAGATATTGTTTTTACTGCTTCATCAACAAGACGATCATAATATGATCGGTCAATATCATCTTGCTTATTTAGAGACTTTACCATTTCTGATTCAAGCCAGCGATATCCTTTTGTTCCTGTCACAGCATTATATTTTCCATCCTTTTCGCGAAGAAGTGTACCTCCACCACGGTCGCTGATTATTGGACAGAATCTACCAACCTTACCTATGAATTTGTAACAATGTTCATTCTCAGGAAGAGTCTCGTTCATGTCTAAATATAATGTTGATGTAACAGATTTAGTTTCGCAAAGGTCTTCAAATTCTATTTCTTCTTTACTGAATAGTTTTTTGAAAACATAAGGAACAGCAAATTGAGTTCCAGTTGCGGTCCACTGTTTTTCTTTCTTTTTATTATCACTTGGAATATAGCCGTATAACTTTTCACACTCTTCTTTAGACAAATATTTAGCAATATAAACCGCGTCATTCACAAGACACATTTTTTCGTATGTAGCCTCGTGCTCAAATTCATAGCCATATTTTCTCCCGAAATCCATTACGAACTTGATTATTTCATACGTGGCATTAGGAATTTTAATTGAGTCAGTTTTAATATGAGCAACTTGAAATCCTTTGTCTTGTACTGCATGTTTTAAATCGATCATAAATAATGCTCCTCGTTTAGCCACAATATTATCAATATTTCTTGGATCTCTGAATGGGTTGTCAAAATGAGCTGAAGTTAAACCATAAACAGAGTTAATTGCAGTTTTAAGAGCATTAGCTAAATCTTTTGATGTCATTTCTCCATTCAGAACCTTCTGAATATAAGGGTTTAATTTACCGTTCAGCATTTTATTTACTTCATCCCAAGCCTCATGTTTTATACTTACACGTCCGCAAACTATTTCATTAAAGCGACGTGTAAATTCAGAGCCAAATAATACTTCACAGATAGTGCTTGTTGGATGCATAGAAACAACATCAAGTAAAGCAACATTAATGTGTATTCCAGGTTCTGCATATACATATCCACCTTCTCCAACTTCTTCTCCCCAATAGGTGGATTTACCATTTTCAAATTTATATCCTTTGAAATATGGTAATATGGATTCTGGATCAAACGGCTCTTTCATCATATCTGGTTTTATCTCTTTGAGAAACTGAAGAATATCTTCTGGTAACGATTTTACTGGCTCGGCTATATTTCTATAGCAGAATTTATTTTGAGGTTTTCTTTCATTACCAAATATAATTCTGGTTGTTAGCGTATTTGTTGTATCATTTACAGTCATACCTGCTAAATCAGATAGAATTTGTCGTGCTGTCCAGTCAGCAGAACAATGATCAAATACTGCTTCTGTTGCAATAACATCATTATCACAATATTCAGCTACTTCTAACCAAAGTTCCTCTGGAACTGGTTTGTCCCATGGAATTCCAAGCTCTTGATGGTGAATGCCCAATTCTATTTCCCATTTTTTCAGACTTTTTTTATTTCCAGCTGATAAGAAATCATAAACGTCTGCATAAGAAATATTGTAGGCTTCACCAAATAAACAACCCGGCTCATCATTAATTATCTTACAAGACAAATTATAAAGTTGTTCATTTGTGTATCCCATAAGAGCAGCGTACAAAATATGATTATCATATCTTCGACAATTGAATCCAATAAGCTTAAATCTTAGCAATTCTTCAATTTCTGCAGGATTTGGATTTATCATCCTTAATACTTTTTTATCTTTTCCATGAACTTTCCAATTACATATGAAAAGATTCGGGAATACTTCAACATCATAAAATATTAAATCATCATGTTGAATATCAATAGTATTATTAAGATATTCAAAAGCTTTCTCTTCGGATTTGAATTTCATTTTGTTGGCAAGTTTAATGCAATATTCCGATTGATTTGTGCTGTTCGCCGCAAAAGCTAATATAGCATTTCTCATATCAGTTAAATCATAACGTAAATCACTATTATATGCGTCTTCAAGTATTTTATTAATGAAATCAATACTTGGTTTTGTACCAGGATGAATTTCTTTATTAAGATTTCTTTTAATAAGCGTTCGTAACGCTTTTTCACTTTTCACCCCTTCGAAGTTGATCATTTTATTTTCCCCTTTCAATGGTAGTCCAGAACTTATAGTAGCTATAGATGTATTATTACATTTCGTCAATTTTCTTCTCAAAGAACTATTACCGTTAAATACTTTAATTTCTATATGGTCATCATATACACGGCTTAATTTCGAAACATCGCCACTATAAATATAATGAAGATGTATTCCTCCTCCACTTTTGCTAAGTTCCGCATATGTAGGCGGCCATTTACTAGCTTCTTCGAGATTTTTTTCGAAGGATTTTACTCCATTTTCCTTAATATCAAAATCTATTACAATATGATTTTCAGGAACTTTTACATAATGGAGCTTTTTTGTATCTATATCTGATAAAGTAGTTTTAACCTTTTCCCATTTGTCAAACGGCTTTTCATTTTTATTTGCATATTGAGCAGGATACTTATAGTATTCCTTATCAAATATAGAAGGAATCTCTTCAAATTTTATTAAGTTGTTTTTAGATTTTTCGTAATTATTTATATCGGATTTATCCTCAAATTTTTCTTTTCGGAAACCAACATAATAACTACGAACTCTCGTTCCATCTTCGAGATTGTATCGCTCTTTATACTCCCGAAAATAGTTTTTAAGTTCTTCTTTAAATATCCTCTGAGAGTGAGGAAATGTGACTTTTGCATCGTCACAATATGTTTTATACATTTCCCATGCAGATTTTAATGTTGTTCCGTCTTCCTTGCTAAAAATATGATAAACGTCAATTACAAAATTATAGAAGTCATTTGATGCTCCGAGCATGGACAACGGAATATAATCATCATATCTTTCCGGATCTGCTAAATATACTTCTTGACAATGATAAGCTATTGGGCCAAGTTCAAAGTCTATTTGTTTTGTTACTGATTTATATTCGGATGGACTCAATTTTTCACCCGAAGGAGAAATATCAATTAATCTCCTTATTAGACCGGATTTTGCGTCCGTAATCTTTACTGGCTTATTAGTTCCCATAAATAAGAAACATTTAAATCTATTAGAATATGCCGATTTATACTTTTCATTAACGGTCATAGCCTCATGAGAAACAACACTATTTAATCTAGTATTATCCTCAATCCTTGATAGATCACCATCATGTTGTATGGCGACTAAAGGATTCGATTTAAACGCCTCCAAAGCAAATGAATTACTTGTGGAACCAAGAGCTCTAGCATCGAATACAGAATAATAACCTTCAAATAGTTTTTGTACAATATTAAGTATTGTTGATTTTCCAGTACCCGGACCACCATACAAAACAGCAAATTTCTGTAATTTCTTTGAATCTCCAGATACTATTGAACCTATAGACCATTCAATTTTATGGCGTTCTTCTGGTGTATATATAACAGACATTAATCGTTCATACGCCGGGAATTTTCCTTGTTCTAACGGATAACTGAGTTTCTTGCTGGCATAATCCTTCTTACTCGTTTCATGATTAGAGAATATAAGTTTTTCATCTAACATATGAAAAGAGTCTCTCATTTGCCGTTGACAGTATTTATGCCAGGAATCAATCATTCCATTTTCGGCATCCCAAAGATGCAGAACACGAATATTTCCATCAAATTTTGGTTTATTTTCTGAAGCGTACTTATCCAATTCATAGTCTATTAACTGTAGAGCGTCATGCTCATCAGTAGACCATAAACCAAGATCCTCCAACCAAATAGCATAGAAATCTCCGCCTCGTATCATCAAATCAGAGCTTTTTTTGATGATGAACTTCGGATAGATTTCTATTACACCACGTTTTGTAGAACGTGTTGAAATCATTAGAAAGTCTATCATCTTTATCTTCCTTTCCACGCTCTGCTAATTTGATAGAAACTCGTCTAAATACCAACACATTTGATACCAAATCTCAGCCTGGCGTAAATCATATTTAGGTTTTTTTAATGTAAATAATCCACCCTGCCCATTAGGTTGATAATCACGGTTAAGAAATATCATTATTGTTTTGTCTATTTTATTTGGATTAAATCTGTCATCATCCATAGTATGTAAACCAAGACTTTTTAACATATTCCAAAACCATTGATCCAGACGGTTATTATATTCTGGATCACTCATTATATCTTCGCATCTAAAAGATAATGATATCATCATTTCTAAGATGCTACATGGTCCAGTGTCTAAATATTTGTCTATCTTAGATCGAATATAATTATGCTCATATCCAAATCGAAATCTAAGGTCTATCCCATCTTCGGCTCTGTTATTATCCATATCTAAAATATAAGTGAATTCTATATTGTGAAGATGGGATAGAAGCTTACGATAGGATAGTTTCCTATATTTTTTTTCATTGCATACGAGCTTGTACATCCATTCAAAATATTCATTGTTCAGCTCGTTTTTCATAGTTTAATCCACCTCGTGCGGTTTTTTCTCTCGTGCGGGTTTTTTTGTTGGCGGTTTTGTCTTGAGTACGTCAGCGTATGTTCTATTATCCATGGATATCTCAAAATAACTCTTCAACTGGTCATTTCGTACGTACACGATCTCATCATCCCACTCTCCAAATCCGTCAAGTGATTCCTCACCGATAATTCCGTCAATATCTTCAACTGGTTCATCGTCTTCGTCACATAATACTTCATCGGAGTAATATGTTAATGATATTTTTTGATAATCATCAAATTCTCCAAATTCATCCGGAGGAATTGTTTCTGGGCCATCAAATTCAAGTATGTCTTCATTGACTGGTTCTGGTAATGGTATTTCATCTTTCTTTGAATATCCTGTGTAATTCTGCTTATGCAAAATATCAACATATTTATTTGCAAGGTCATTTAAATCTGGCTTTATTATGGATATTTTAGGATCATTTACCGAACTTATTGCAGTCTCTTTCTCAACTTTTAATGCTTCTTTTTTTTCATTTAGAAGAGCTTCTCTGACAGCAGCAACATCTTCCTGATATTGCTGTTCATATTTGTTCTTAATATAATTATTTGTAACTAAGGAGCCTATTACGGCTCCAGCTACAAATAAAAATAATCCAGTTATTTTATTCATACATCTTCGTCCTTTCTTATGGTGAATACCGTAAATGATAATCCTCCAAAAAGCATTGATGTGCTTAACAATATACCCCCAATTATATGTCTTTTTCGCTTTGTGTTTAACAAATCGTCAAGGACATATACTATATTTTCTAGTCTATTCATTTTTTCTTCTCCCTTCCACTCGATAATACCGCAACTCCACTAACAAAACAAAGTCCGGCTATCGTGGCAAAAATATATGATACTGCTTTTTTCATTGTTTTTTCCTCCAATCACATCGATTCCCATACATTTCCGTCGACGTTGAAATCCAGCAAAATAGCTTTTTCATATCCATTAACAAAATCCCTTGCTCTTTCACGGTGAATGTCATATATACCGAAATCGACGTAATTATCGCCCGATGGATTTTCTGGGTCATAAACCCATCCCACAACTTGACCGGCTTTTGTTTCTGGTATTCCAAGCATATCATATACTTCATTCAAAAATAATCTACCTTTTGCTTTTAATTTATCATTTGCATAAGCCTGCTGGGCTTTTAAAAACATTAGATTATATTCCGCATTTTTCTCCCAATGTGGACTTCCCTCGTCAAAGAAACGAGCATATTCACTGTACTCATTCGGATCTCCGGCTATTATTATTTCTTCTTTTACAGTTTTCTCTTTTCCTTTTCCATCGACAACTGTTTTTTCGATAGTCTTAACTTTTATATTGTGTTTTAGTTCATGATCTAGTTCTTTTCCGAAGCGTTCGATCACTCGATTTCTGTATTCTTTGAATCCTTGGCTTATTGTGGCATATGCAGCAGCCAGAGCAACATTCCTTTTACGAAGAATATCGTTGGATTTGATCATACATCCCATGGAGAAAGTTCCAAGGATTACCGATGGAGCATACAGCTTTACTACTTTTATACCAGTTTGTAAATATGTTAATGCCAAATCTTTTTTAGCGGCTTCAGCTGTATAGTTTTCTGTTTTTTCTGAAATTTCGATTGATTTATTTTCATATTCATGTATCTGTTCGATTGTCTTACCTGCTTCTTCTAATATACCGGATAATTTAGTTGTAGCTTTACAAGCCATAACAGCACTTGTTATGGTACCTATAACTCCAACAACTACAAGAATTTCAGGACTGTGTTTTTGTAGTTTAAAACCGGCTTTATTAACTGAATTATTAATTTTTGTTATGAATTTATTCATTATTTATCCTCCTTCTTCTTCCTGAAGATATGGCTCTTAATTTATTGGCATAGGTCTAGGCAATTTTAATAGATAACCGCCATTTACAGGAACAGCTTTAGCACCTCTAAAATCGTTCCATCCGTAATAATTATCTGTATAATTATGACTGGTTAAACCTACAAGGTCATATAAATCTCCGACGCTTGCTACTCCATATTTAAATATCAATTCATCCATTCTCATGATGACATTTTCTGCATCTGTTCGATTTGGAATTACAATATCATCATAATCGTATGCTCCTCGTACTCTGTTTTGTGTCGAATTTCTAGAGTCATACTGATTTCGATAATCAACATATGAAATACGACTAGCTGTTGAAAAATTTGTATTCTTTGCTCCAGATTCTCCGTATAGAAGAATTGCAATACCATTAGTAACTACATCAGATATTGCTTTTTTGATTGCTGGAACAAGAATATCAAATAATATATAAGACTTAACATTCGATGCATCTTCTGAAACAAATATATCTTTGAATTTTTTCAGTTCATTTTTCTTAACAGTTTTAACATTTCCGGTTACTACTTTTTCTACTTTTTTTTCAGTGTTCAATTCTTTGGATCTATGTGAATTTGTTCTATAATCCATTTATTTTCTCCTTTCAATAAGATAAAAAGAAAGAGTCCTTGCGGACCCTTTCTTCCTGAGAACTTAGATTTTTAGTACTCTTCTTCAGTCATTTCCTCCTGCTGATTTTCAGCTTTTTTGGATTTTAATTTCGCAAGTATTGGTTTGGCTGCGAACTTGTAGATTAAACCACCTACAAGAACTACACCGGCACCAATGCCAGCTATTTTGAGTATTCCATTGTTTTGCATAACATTCGCAGTAGAAACGATAGTTTCCTGAATATTTTCGTTTTCCATAAAAAATCCTCCTTTTATTTGTTCTTCATTATAGTAGTTGTTAATTTCGCACACTATCTATAGTCATAACTAGGAGCAACATCATAATTTAGAACTATACAAGGATTATTATCCTCGGATAGTTGTGCGCTGAAACTTAGTTGAAGTTGTTTATCTACGTTCCAACCAATATCATTTCCTATACTAGAATGTTTAAGACCAATTTCGTCATAGAATTCATTTAATGATATAAACATATCACTAATGAGTCTATGATTAATTATATTTTCAATCTTTTTCAATTCATCAATATCTGATTTAAAATATCTAGCAGATATTGAATCATAACACAATGTATTTCCTTTTTCTGTAATTATTATCTCACGATTTATTACTGGATTTTGTTGGATTTCATCTTTAGCTACAGCGTCACGTATAAGTTGCTCTTTTTTTTCTCCAATTGTTTCAACTACTTTTTCTTTGTACAGTTTTAAAGCGTTTTCAGAAATAGAGTATGCAGTTGCTAAAGCTGCTCCTCTTCTTAAGCTTTCTTTTTGCCCACCAATTATACAAGCTATCGAAAGTACACCTGTTACTCCAGCAGGAATATAGCATTTCCATGTTGTTAAAAATATCTCTTTCTTTGTTAATATTTCAGATGTTTGTTCTTCATTAATCAGTCTCAAAGCTTTAGGAGTTGCTCTAACTGCAATGATAGTAGTAGTTATCATTCCAGCTATTCCTATTCCAGTCATTATTTCCGGACTGTGTTTTTGAAATGACGTCCGTAAACTTTGGACAAATATAGATAGTTTGTTCATATTTTTTACTCCTTTTCTGAAGCCATTTCAGGAGGCTTCAAATCGTTAATTTTGATTGGATCAAAATTTGACCAATAATCATCACAGGAAAGACAATGCGACATGGAACATTTGTTTTTACAATTTATACAGTGCGCGTTTGCCCATTTTTGATATTCCATAATTATTCTCCTTTTTATTTAAATGATTGTATCTGGCCCGACCAATGTTGAAATAATGCAGCATTCCATACCATCGTCCATTATATTGAATGTGTTTTCAAAATCTAGCCACATAAAGCCGTCTAGATTTTCAAAATATGACCAGCCGATGTTATCGCCATTCTCCACTGATTCAATTCCTAAAAATTCATAGAATTCATTAACAGAAACAAAACCTCTTATATTTAAATTTCTGTTTACATGGTATTCTGCATTTAATACTGCGCCCATCGTTGTGTTGAAATATCTTTTCGATAATAAATCATAACATAAAATCTTTTCGGCTGGATCAGTGTCTAGAGAATATAAATAAATTTCTTCAGCACTGACATAAGCATCTTTAGCCATCTCAATTTTAATTTTTGAATCTGCGTCTTCGCCAAAAACTTTTTTGGCTCCGTTTTTGTAATTTTTGTATGACTCATTTAGCATCGCGTAAGCGCTGATTAAGGCTGCTTGATTTTTCTTACTCATCAGATTCGCCCCGAATATACAAGCTATTGTTGATAGACCAACTAATGTTGTAGGAATATAACATTTCCAGGTTGTTAAAAATATCTCTTTCTTTGTTAATGTTTCAGCTGTGTTTTCTCTTTCTTCTCCGAGTTGTGATAATTTTTCAGCTTCGGCATTTTTAAGTAATCTTATTGCTTTTGGGGTAGCTTTAACTGCCAAAACAGTCGTTGTTATGACACCAACAGCTCCAAGAACTGACAGAATAGTAGGACAGGCTTTTTTAAAATATGAATTTAAATTATTCATTTTTTATATTCCTTTCCATATACAATTTCTTCTGCGAGTCTATTAACAATAATTTTTCCTAAAAAATTATCGTCTTTAGTTAGAATTTGTAGACAAATATGATATCCTTTTACCCCAATAATTGCTCCACCAACGAACAATGATACTCCAAAAATAGTAGTTTTTAATTTACCCATATTTTCCTCTCCTTTCAAAAATAAAAGAATTCGCACATCGAAAAGAATAAAGAGTCCTTGTTAGGACTCTTTCATCTTTTCAAAAGTTTCTGCTACTTTTTTACTTATTTTGTCATCTAGTTGTTTTCCGTTTACCCATTCAGACAACAGTGTTGCACCGATGCCTAATATAGTTGCGGATATTCCTAAGATTTTAATAATCATAAAATATCATCTCCTTTTCATTATAGTGGTTGTAATTTTAGCATAGTAAAAAAAAAGAAAGAGCATAAGCTCAATCTTTTTCGAATTTCAATGTCATATGTTCACATTTGATATATACCTTTATCATTTTGTCTTCAAAAGGTATTTCTATATTTGTGTCTATGTCCCTAGCTTCACATAGAATACCTTTCTTTATTAATGCCGATAAAATCATATCTGTAATTTTCATAAAATCATCTCCTTTTCATTAAAGGAGTTGTATTTTTCGCATCCCTCCTTTTCAAAAACTTAAATATATTTTCTATCAAATACTGTTTCCCATCGTCTTCTTAACAAAGGTTTCATTTTCAACGACCACATAATTTGTCTGATTGTTACTGTTGGATATAAACCGTCCGTAATCTGTCCCGAACGTTCATCAAAAAATTTCTTAAAACCAGTATGCAAATATAAGACATCATTCAACCAAGGATCTATTTCACTCCACCATGTAATTTTATTAATAATATCAAATCTTTGTTGGATTATAGCTAATCCTTTATCTCCTATTTTAAACAGAGTACATCTATTATAAACAGGATGATTACAAATATAAGTTTCTCCGAATATTGATGAATATCTTTCTGGTTTAGTATGGTGGTATCTCATAAATCCCCCGTTCAATCATCAAATATTTTACAACTCGTCATACATTGTGGAAATGGACCTCCACAAGCTTTACAACATTCTGGTTCGTTCTTAACTGGATCCGAATATATTTCTTCATAGCTATATTCTTTTGCTATTTTGATGAAAAATCTTTTGTTTAGTTCGTCGTATTCTTCATATCCTTCGGCTCCGCAATTAGGACATTCTAAATTTAAAAGTCCACCAATATCTTGCATTTTTGTTCCACATTCCGGGCAAAGGCATTCTCCTTTCATTTTTTCACCTCCAAAACAAATTATATATTTTTTAAAAACAAAATAGAAGAGCCCTTGTTTAGAGCTCGTCTATTTTTCAACAAATTATTTTTTAAGTTTAAACTGTCCGAATAAATTTCGGAACGTTGCAGATGTAAAGCTTCCAGTTTCCTCGAATTTCAATCCCCTTTTCATCCATATCCAGTAAAAAACCAACGGAAGCATTATTCCTGCTGCTTCCAAAGCTAATCTTATCTTTTGAAATTTTTTATCCTGTTCTATTTGAGCTTTTTTAAGTAGCTGCTCATTTTCACGAGCATCCACTTTCTCCCACATATCAGCCTCATTTTTTTCATCTTCAAGTTTCAATTTATATAGCTTAGCAATGTTGTCAATTATTGTAGTTTTTGATTCCTCTGAATCAGAATCCAATGGAACATTCAGTCTTCTTAACTCGTTTAAAATTGTTACATCTAACTGATCTTTAATTGTACTCATATTTTTATTCTCCTTTCAAATATATTGTTTCATAAAAGAAGATGTTTTTTTTGCTACTTGAATATATGATCAAATATGAGTCCCATTATACATATTAATAAACATAATGATAATCCTATTAATGCTCCACCAATTATATACATCATATTTATTCTCCTTTCAAAAACATTTCACAATTTTCTAACCCGGGATTTTTTTCACTTTATAAATTATCACATTTTTACGTAACCTGCGTGCTGTAAATATAAATTTTCAAATAAAAAGAGACCTTGTTAAGATCTCTTTTTTGTTATGGATTCTGCCACCTTATAACCTACAATAAATCCTGTTATAGCACAAATGTCTATAAATAATTTTAGTAATAGTTTTTTCATAAATAACATCTCCTTTTCATTAAAGGAATTGTTAATTTCGCACACTATTCAATAAGAAAAAGAAACGTCTGTACAATTTATAATAGGTATCTTTACAGCATGGTATGTTCATTTTCATTTTGAGATATTCGTAAGATTTTCCTTTCGTTACACCTTCTAGTAAATATGACGATAATATTTCATTTGTTACAACAGCTGTTTTTTCTATCATTTTTATTCTCTCATAAAAGAACATTTTAGCTTCTGCACATTTAGCAGTCGGATCTGAATGTTCATTATTTTTAATTTTTGTATTTGAAAATACTGAGCTGCTAATATTTGAATCAACTAAAGATGAATACGCTTTTTTCCAGATTGGATATTGCCTACAAAAATGTTTAAGTTCATAATATCTATGTTTCTCAATCCAGTATTCATTTTTTTCTGATATATTAGGTCTTATTGTTGTTCCCATTTCTTTTCCCCTTTCCATAAATAACCGGTCTCTTCAAATAATTTTTTAGGCGAAATATAATAATTAATTTTTCCTCTTTTTGAGTCCATTTCTTCAATGTCTGTTATTATTTTGTTATTACGAATAGCTTTACCAATAGGAAGCCAACCAGATATAATACCAGCCCTAATCCAAGAAGCATCTTTTCCATATACCTTAGCAGCAATAGAAACTGGAACAGATCCACGTACAAAATTATCCATAAATGCTAATCTCCTTTCATATTCTAATCTAGATTAACATAACATATTTTATGTAAACTTGTATAGTGGAAAAAAATAAAAGTCTCTGAAAGACTTTTAAAATTGAAATTATCCTTTTAAAACAAGAAGGTTTTTCATTAAAGTATTTGTAATTTTCGCAAATATAAAAGAAAGAGCCAAAGCTCATTCTCTTATCAATCCGTAAACAAAATTAACGGTAACTAGTATTATGTCCGCACCATTGAGTTTATAAAATTCGCCACCATTGTTGATCCGAACCCATTTTTTTTTCCAACCGTTTTCGGTTAGAAGTTTTAAAGATTGGTCATCAATGTGACGAGCTTTTATATAATCCTTTAATGTTGTCATAATTTCATCTCCTTTAAATATTATTTCCATAAAAGGACTTGTAATTTTAGCAAACATAAAAGAAAGAGCATAAGCTCAATCTTTTCCAATAATATTAAACAATTTTGTTCCCAAATTAAATGGTATTAAAATAATTCTTGCTGGCAAGAAAAATACATAATAGAACACCACCATCCAATATGGTAATTCTCTATTAAATAAATATTGCATCCAACTTTTTATTTTCATATTTTTATCTTTAATCTTGTTAAACATAAATTTAATCATCCTTTCAAATATTATTTCCATAAAAGGACTTGTAATTTTCGCACATTTAATCTAGATTAGAATATAAAGGAGGAATTAATATGTTAACAAAATGTCCAGAATGTGAATTACAAATAAGTGATAAAGCAATATCGTGTCCTCATTGTGGTTATCCATTACGACCTGAAAATATCATATCT
>JAAZCB010001232.1 GCA_012513545.1 Clostridiaceae bacterium | reverse complement strand
TTACAATGCCCATTGTAGAGTTTTTGACATAAACTTAATATAAATAAATTTACTAAGAAATCCGATAAATATAAAGTTAATAATTCTATTTTTTTGCATTACATCAAAATTTAAGTATTGACCATTTACATATTTAGTATATAGTATTCAGTGAGTTTTATTCAATTTACTCTTTATGTTGAAAGCTGCTTACAGAGTCTTTTGAATGAAGAAAAGCTATTTGTGGCCTATAACTAAAAGCACAAAACGGAGGAGCTTTATGAATAACTCAAAGCCGAAGATACATAGCAAGAGCATTATAAAGTTAGTTGTTTTGTCTTTAGTGATTTCTTTGTTTGTAGTTATAACATTTGCAATCTTAGCTTTACTCCTTGGAATTTTTTCGGGTGCTTCATTAAAAATTGTTTTTATTGTTGCTTTGATTTTTGAAGTTATGGCATTCCTTACTTTATTGGTTGTTCTATCTAAGCTTTTCCGGTCTATTGGTATAGTTAATAATCAAGCTGAATTTCTTGCCCGGGGCGAACTAAACATAAATGATATCAGTGAGGATAGTTTCGGATTAGAGATACTGACTGTAGCTATCAATGATATGAAATCTAATCTACAAAATTTCATTGCATTGACAAAAGTGAATATAATAACCATTTCCGATGCTATTGATAGTGTATTTAAAGTATAGAGGGCAGTTATACAGGCAATGAACAAATTGCGGTTAGTATGGAAAAGGTTGCTGGAAAAGCACAGGATCAAGCTAAACTTATGGGAGATACTATGGCTAGAATTGATGAAGTAAAAACCAGGATAGAAAATATCACACAGAGTGTTGAAAAAGTTGAGATATCTGTTGAAGAATCCGTACATGCAACTGCATCAGGTGTGCAGCATTTAGAAGAGTATTATAAACAGGTCAATATTATTTCTGATAATTTGAATAGTACTTTAGAATACATTAAGAAATTGAATGTAGACATAACACAGATAAATGAAATTGGAAAATTCATTACAAGAACCAGTGAGCAGCTAAAACTTTTAGGTCTTAATGCGTCTATTGAAGCTGCCAAAGCAGGAGAAGCAGGCAAGGGATTTAGCGTTGTTGCACATGAAATGAATTCACTATCAATGGCAACTAAAGAAAGTATTAGTAAAATAAGTGGGATACTGCAGAATATTCAAAATAGAAGTGAATATGTATGAAATAGTATCAATAATTGCGTTGAGAGTTATGACTTTAGTAAGAATTTATTTAAATCCATTATGCAGTCTTTTGATATTATTAGCAGAAGTGCAAATATACTTGAATCGGATATAAAAAAGGTTCACAATGATGTTTATTTAATTAATTCGTGCACTCAAGAAATAAATCAAAAAAGTCAACAGCTCTATGTGGCTTCAGAAGATATATCAAACAAAACAAAAGAAGTTTCAGTAGTTACTCAAGATGAGCTTATCGAATTACAAAATATTAGCACTAGTGCTTCATCATTGCAAAACATGCTTACAGGGATTGAAATACTAATCCAGAGATTTAACACATCTGTGGTTCCTGTTGAAACTGACAGTAAAAGTCAATTACATATTGCTTTCATTAGTCCCTTGGACAATGATTATTGGTATGCTGTACGTAAGGGTGTCTTGTACGCGAAAAAGGAGTTATCTAATAAAAATGCAATAATAGATTTTTATGGTTTTGAAAAAGATGTAGATCCTAATATGAGAGAAGCATTTAAAGAAGCATTAAAAAACGATGTAAGTGGCATTATCGTACCAGGTTTTAATCCGGGACTTGTTGAGATGGTTGAGGTTGCTTATAAAAAGAACATTCCTGTTATGACATTTAATACTGATTTCCAAGTAAAATCCAAACGTATTGCCTATTTCGGACCTGATATTAATTCAACAGGAATTGACGGTGCTCGCATTATTATAAGAGCCCTAAAAGGAAAAGGTGAGGTAGCACTTTTCTCTTGCAAACAAGATATATTTGGAAGAGATGCTACTTTGGCTGAGCTTAAGAAACACAGGGGCATAAAAGTTGTATCACAGGCACAGTGCGCTGATAGCATTGACGATTCATATACTTTAACAAAAGATTTACTCACCAAAAACAGTAATATACGTGCCTTGTTTGTTCTTGGGGTAGGGTTGCTTGGTGCTATCAGAGCTGTGGATGAGCTTGGCAAGGCAGGGAAAGTCTTGATTATGAGTTGTTTCTATAACAGAGAAATAGCTGAGTATATCGAAAAAGGGATTATTTGTGCAGCAATAAGCCATGATCCTTTTGGACAGGCTCATGATTCAATTATTCATTTATATAATATGCTAGTTACCGGAAACAAACCTGAGAATGAAATTATATGGTCACGCATTGAGATAATAACCAAAAGAAATACTTATGATTTACTTTAGAAAATTGAAAAGAATAACTGGCCAATTGCCATTTTTAAAGGATTTATACTTAAAAGATGAATTTTCAGAAACACGGGGACGGTTTATGTGAAAGTTATTGATTTTCATGCATTCTCCTGTGTCAGACACTGCCATGGTTGTTCTTTTGTTTCGTTTAAATTTACGTTTTTTAAATAAAACATGTTTATGATTAAGGACTAAGAGGTGGCATCTACATTTGCGCTCATGAATGACGGGAGCAATAGAATAGAAGAATGTGCACTTTAAAGAAGAATCAGGAGTAAAGTACAACTCTGCGACAAGATACTACTATGACAAAAATGAAAATAAAACGGCAGAGAAAGTATTTGAATCAAGCGTTGATAACGAGGGTGAAATTCTGACAATATCCCTTATAAGAGAGATTAACTACAGCTATAATTCAAGATATATGTTGATAATGGTCAAGTCGATAAATTGAACGCTTTAATAATAGAGGTGAAGAATTGAATTAATGGTTATAAGTTTTTATTTATTTAAGGCTTCCGTTTTGAGGAAAGCGAGGAGAAACCGGGGAAGCCCCTTAATTACTATACTTTAGAATACAATAAGTGTATAATAAATGATGAATTAACAAAATAAAGTACACTTGAGAGATTGTGAGATGAAATGGAGGTTTATTATTTGATAGAAATGTATATAACTGATGACTTCACATTAGACGAGGAATACTTAAAAATTGCTTTTAGACCTTATAGTGGCTTGTTAACAGGGAATGACTATCTTATATTTAGCATTCCATATAGTTTGGTAATTGACGAAATTGATACAGAAAGTGAATTGTGGAAAGCCTTTGATAAAAAAATCGATAATAATATAAATGAAGTATTAATTGAATATGATGGACTAAAAGGATAAACAGAATAGGCGATATAAAATTTTGTGGCAGTACTTTTGTGGTTTCGGTTATTCTTGTTATTTGAATTGTTCAGGTAATGATTAGGCTTAATCTAAAACCTGAGCAATGGAATAACACATATATAAATACAGAAATAAATAAATTAATTTATATCCACATCAATCGAATACTTTTCGGTATCTTCAATAACCAGGTTTTCAGAGCCCTCGCTGCGCTTGTAGCTCACAATAAAATAAGCACCTTCCGTTCTGTCATAATACCGTACCTTAACAATATCCCCATTGCAATCAAGCGGCACTGAATTACCTTTTCCGGACATAAAAAGCACATCGTTGCCTTCAAAAACAGGAAGCCTTTCAATAACTCCGTCACTGTTTATTGTAAAAAAAGTATACAAAGAACCGACAGATGAGGCATATTGACCAAGATTAAAATCTATTCGACCGTCATCGTTATAGTCCTGCAATGCCAGTTCAAACTCAGGATAATAAAAGAAATCAATACCACCCATCAGGCTGACAAGAGAACTCGAAAACAGGAGCTTCTTGCTGTCCTTAACAGTTATTTCAAAGTCCCCTGTCCACTTTCTTCCCATCCCGGCCCATAACTCATTGTCTTCGATGTACTGGCCATCCTTAAGTATTATTTCGATAACTTCTTTTGTGTTGTCGCTGTTTATATCATATTCGGTATGTGATATAACCATGTCCTTTATGTCAACATGAACACTTTCCTTATTAATGTCTTCTTCGTGGGCATCGTTATTTTTATCGGTTTTATCCTCTTCAACAATGACAGTACCGGAAGGCGTAACTGTGTCAGGATTATCTGAAGGATTCGGGGTATCGGTATTACCGCTGCAGGCAGTCAGTAAAAATATAATTGCAAGCAACGCTGAAATGAAAAGTTTCTTCATGTTTATATCTCCTTGATTTAAGCTGTATAAATATAGTAATGTATTAATTATAAGGTACTTATAATTTATTGGCAATACTTCTTTTACATTGAATTATTACCATCATTTTGGCAGAGTCACTGGATGTAAATGGAAAAAAGCTTGTTAAAATAGCAGGGTTTGCCCAATTTTTCGTTGAAGATGTAAGGGATGAAGGGGGACATACCCAGATTACGGGAAGATACCTCGGGTCACCCATGGAAGCAGTTTCACCCGGAATCAATATATCACAGACAGGCTCTTTATATGGAACAGCTGTTGATATAAACAATTGTGATAAAGGCATAAACACTAAAGGGTATATTTCCATAATGGGTAGCGACATATCTGACTGTATTTACGGAATATATTTTGAAACAATGGCCGAGCCTGACTTATATGAAAACTCCTTTATTAATAACAAGCTCTACGGCGTATATAACAGGCTGTCTTCCGATATAACCCTTTTACTTGATAACAATTACTGGAATTTGGCCGAGGGGCCTTCGGTTTACGATAATGAAGCTGACAGGTGGGTTGGTGAAGGTGACAGGATAAGTGAAGGGATAGACTGCACTTTATGGTTGATTGAGAAACCTTTATGGTAGTATAAATGGAAACTGAAAAACGCAAATATTCAATATAGCCCAATAACAGGGAGCTATTACGAGTTAGAAACGTAAAATTTACATATATCTAGAACTTTTTGTAATGGACTATCGTTAAAATTTTGTATAGAATTATATTGAGACACAAATGATTATAGAAAGGGGAAAAAAGAAATATGGGTAGGTTGGCAAGACTATTTGTTTTATCTGTAATAGCAGCATTTGTGATAAGCTCGGTGCCTGCTTTTGCAGTTGGTAAAGCCGAAGAAGAGGCAAGAATAGTTGCTGTAGGGACGGCGGCATCAGGAAATTCATTGGTAGATGAATATGTATCCAGCATAGAAACTAAACTGCAGGTACTCGAGATGGTTGTAGACACTGTTTCAAAGCAGTATGGCGAGGATTCGAAAGAGGCTGGGGATGCTAAAGAAAAGGTAAAAGTACTTGAAAACTACATAGAAATTCTCAAGACTGGTAACATAGCTGCACTTAAAGAAATTGTAAAAAAAGAAGGGAATAATGTAGACCTTGAAAAGTACAACTGGCTGGGCGCATTACTCAGTAAAGCCGGAAGCGGTATAAGCATTTTTGTTGATGGAACAGAGCCGGTTTTTGGCTCGGGAGTAACTCCAATGGTTGAAGAGGGAAGAACTTTGGTTCCATTCAGAGCAGTTGCAGAATGTATAGGAGCTGAGGTTTTATGGAATGACAAGCTGAAGAAGGTTACAGTTAAAAAGGGAGACAGACTTGTTGAGTTGACGATTGGAAGCAAGTCAGCCTTTGTTAATACAAAGCTTGTTGAACTCGATGTTCCAGCAAAAATTGTTGAAGGAAGAACGGTACTTCCTTTAAGATTTGTAAGTGAATCACTTGATGCTACAGTTACCTGGATTCCGGATGGAAAAGTAATTGTAATTAAAGACAACAAGGCTGTAGCAGAACCTGTTGTAGAAACACCATCAGCAAATCCGGAAGACAAATCGGTAACGGATGCAATTTATTCCCCTGAGAAACTTGACGGTAATGTTGAAGTGAAGCTTGAAAATTAAAAGGGCATAAAAAAAAGCAAGAGACTTTAAGCCTCTTGCTTTTTTGATGCATGTTTATGTGACTTTTCATGCTTGTAAATTTCATATATGTTCTTTACAGTTACTTTTAATGCAGCATAAAGCGGAATAACAAGGAGCAGTCCGACAAATCCGTACAGGGAGACTCCAATCAGCAAAAGCAGAATTACCGTAACAGGGTGAACGTGTAGTCTTTGTCCCATAATCTGTGGCGATATAAAGTTGTTGTCAATCTGCTGTACAATAAGCATTACCAGAAGCACCTTCAAGGTCATCAGAGGGTCAATTGTAAGGCTCACCAGAAATGCAGGTACAACGCCTATAAAGGGGCCGAAGAAGGGTATGAAGGTTGTAACTACTGCAAAAATGGAGAGGATTAATGCATACTTGATGCCTATAATCCTGTAGCCTATGAACATCATAACTCCTATTGACAGGGCGACAAGCATTTGTCCTACTATATACGAGGACAGTACAGTATCAACATCCTTCATGATTTTACTCGCCCAGTTGAAATATTTTCTGGGAAGACGGCTCAATATTCCCTCGGCAAATACCGTATCATCCTTTAGGAAATAGAAAAGAATAAAGGGAATCATAAGAGCAATTGTGCTTATGTTGCTTACGGTTGAAATCAGGCCGAAAAAGTACTTTGTGAAGTTTTTTGTGACACTGTCCGCAAGCTCTATTGCCTTCTGCTCAAGAGTATCTATTGGAATAAACTCGAGCCATTTGCTATCAATAAAGTTGTTCGTGTCAAGGGTGAATAATTCAAAATTGGGTATTTCCTTCACCAGCGCATTAAACTGCCCAACAACTATTGTCCCTGTATATGTGCCCAGCAAAGCAATAAGGAAACCAACAATTATAAAACTTAACACAATAGCAATGGATTTGCGCACCCTTATCCTTTCAAGCAGCCTGATAAGAGGCCTTAACAGGTAATAACAGAATCCCGAAATCAGGATTGGTGTAAAAATTGATGCAACCAGTATTTTAAAAGGTCTCAGAAAATATTCTATCTTTCCGAACATGAACACTATAAGAAGTATAAGAAGTATACCTGTACAGTACTTAAAGAATTTATGGTTGTACCACATGTTAATTCCTCCAAATATATGTTGATAATATTTATAAATATAACATATTTTTATTACAGTATTAAAGATAAATATAAATACATTTTATAAGTCTTGTATATTAATAACCTGACTTTCCCAGAGACTCATAATCCCATAGGTGGGAAAGTTGAGTTATTAACACTTGTTCAATAATAATTCAAGTTGAAAAATTTTCTGTAATAATGTTATTATAATATAGGGTCATACTAAAGTAGTTTGTACATATTAATAAACAAGGGGAAGTTTATGATAAAAATTGGTTTTTTAGGCCCGAAGGGTACCTTTTCACAGGAGGCTCTGTGCGAGTATTTAAGAGGTAGAGACGGGTATGCTGAATGTGAATTTAACACAATGTCCGATATAATTACTGCAGTTGAAAACGGTGACATTGATGAAGCTGTTGTACCAATAGAGAATTCAATAGAGGGTGCTGTAAATGTTACTATGGATATGCTTGCTGTGGAAGTTAACCTAAAAATAAGGGCTGAGGTGGTAATACCCGTAAAGCAGAATGTTCTTGTGAAAAAGGGTACCAAAGTCAGCGACATAAAGTTTGTATTGTCACATCCTCAGCCTATAGGACAATGCAGGAAATACTTGAATTCCGACTTGCCGCATGCGATTGTTAAGTTTTTATACAGTACTGCTGAGGCTGCAAAGGAAGTATCAGAAGGAAACGGGGATATGGCAGCTATAGGTTCGACTACTGCTGCAAAGGTCTATGGCCTTGATATTCTTGCACATGGAATTCAGGACAATACAAATAACCATACGAGATTTGTTATCGTATCAAAAGAGGAAGCAGAAAAGTGCGAGAAAAGTAAAACTTCAATTGTTTTTTCTACAGAGAATAAACCTGGAAGTCTTTACAGGATTCTTGATATTTTCAGTCTCTGGGATATAAATATGACAAGAATTGAATCGAGACCTGCGAAGAATGAACTGGGTAAATATATTTTTTTTGTTGACATAAACGGGCATATAGAAGATGAGGACGTCAGGGATGCTCTTACAATGGTCAGGAGAAAGACTTCATTTTACAAATTTTTAGGGTCTTACCCCGAGTTTATGAAACTTAATGAGGACTAACAGGTAATTTGCAGGTCAAAGCCCTGATAAGCCACATAAGCGACATGTTTTTTTGGGAAATTAACAATTTTGTGTATTTTAGTGTTATAATATATGGCACGCAAGTTAATAAACCCAAAAATTTTAGCTGGAGTGGTTATATGCCTATTTTTGATAAGGAAATTGATATAACACGGAATATAAAAATAATTGAGTGGCTCAAAAGCGAACTTCTTACCGATGTTGCAAGCCTGTTTAAAGTTCTTGTAAATGGAGTAAAGGGAGAAGTTCATGAATCGGTATCCGATACGCTTTCAAATATAATATTGATTTGCTATTTGCTTGGAAGGCGTTTGGGGATTAGTTACAACTCAATTGAAATGAAAATTGAGAATAAGGTAAAGCTTGGTTTGATAGAAAACCATGACGTGGAAAAATATTACGGTGATTTGTCCGAGTTGTCAAAGCACTTAAACTTTTCAAGGTTAAAAGGCAGGAATAAAGAATGAGCACAGGTGCCCCAAAGAGAGGCGCGACATAGGAGAATAAATTATGGACAGTAAGAAATTCTCAGGAATTTTTATACCGAAGGCCAGTTTTTTCCTTTTTGTGATATTTGTACTACTGATAGTAATAGCTTTTTTGGACTTTAAGGTTGCCGTATTTGGGTTTGTGCTTTATATATTTCTTATATATTACAATTACAGATCCAATTTCTTGAGACATAGGGAAGTAACGAGATATATTGAAAACCTTACATTTAATATCGACACTGCTACAAAGGATACACTGCTGAATTTTCCCATGCCGCTTGTGGTAATTGAGCTGGATGGAACGATAATATGGTATAATTCATCCTTCAGGAAAATTTTTGATGGGGAGCAACTTCTGGAGAAAACAATATACTCTTTTGTGAAGGATTTGAATCCGGCTGACACATCAAATGAGACAATGAATTTTACAAAGGATATAGTTGTGAACAAAAGGCACTATAATGTGCTTGGGAACTTTGTAAAGGTAGATAATAAAATAAATAATGACGGTTTTATACTGCTTTTGTATTTTGTCGATAATACCGAGCTGGTTGAAAGCAGGAAAAGATATAATGATGAAAAGCCTATAGTAGGAATAGCTGTTATTGATAACTACGATGATTTGATCCAGAGTATGGAAGATACAAAACGCCCGCAAATGATGGCTGAGATGGAGTCAAAATTAACTGGCTGGATGAATAATACCGGCGGAATAGTAAAAAAGTTTGAAAGGGACAGGTATTTGTTTGTTTTTCAGGCAAGGTTCGTTAAAGAGTTTATTGATAAGAAATTTGATATTCTTGATAGTGTCAAAGAGATAAATGTTGGAAATAAAATTCCCGTTACTCTGAGCATGGGCTTTGGCTTGAACGGCAGTTCGCTCATTGAGAATTTCCGGTATGCAAATGCGTCACTGGATATTGCATTAGGTAGG
Organism: Clostridiaceae bacterium; assembly: GCA_012513545.1. The sequence continues at coordinate 5,858 of JAAZCB010001232.1, read as the reverse complement.
GGAGGAGACCAGGTAGTTATAAAAAACGGAGAAGATATAAACTTCTATGGAGGAAAGACCAGAGAGCTTGAAAAACGGACCAGGGTTAAGGCAAGAGTAATAGCGTATGCTCTTCGTGAGCTTATTGACCAGGCGTCGGACGTAATGATTATGGGACATGAAAACTGTGATGTAGACTGCCTTGGTTCGGCCCTTGGCATATACAGGGTAGCGAGAAACAGGAACAAGGAAGCCTATATTGTGCTTAACAATTCCAACCCGACAATTGACAACATGATAGTTAAGATTGAGAAAAGCAATGAATATGAAAGCCTTTTTATTGCTAACAGCCAGGCACTTGACAAGATAACCAGGAAAACCTTGCTTATTGTTGTTGATACTCACAGGCCCGTTTTTACTGAGTTTCCCGAGCTTTTGAAGCATACCGGACAGATAGTTGTAATAGACCACCACAGAAGAGGTGCCGATTATTTACAGGAAGCGGTGCTAACTTACCAGGAAACATATGCATCCTCTACCTGTGAACTGGTTTCCGAGATCCTCCAGTATGTTGAGGAGAAAATAAAACTCAAACCAATAGAAGCGGAAGCACTGTATGCTGGAATAGTTATAGACACTAAGAATTTTACGTTTAAAACAGGAGTCAGGACCTTTGAAGCCGCGGCATTTTTACGAAGACAGGGTGTGGATACGGTATCGGTCAGACAGATGTTTCAGAACGATATTGATACTTATGTTAACATATCGAATGTTGTCAGGAATGCAGAAATAATAGAAGAGAGTATTGCAATATCAGTCTGTTCTCAAAATATCAGGAACGCTTATCTCATTGCAGCTCAATCTGCAGATCAGCTTGTAAACCTTGCAGGGATTTCAGCTGCTTTTGTACTAAGTTCCATTAGCACTGGAACTGCCATAAGCGGAAGATCCTTAGGCGATTTCAATGTACAGGTTATACTGGAGAAGCTTGGAGGAGGAGGTCATATGACTGTAGCCGGTGCGCAGCTCCAGGGGGTATCCATTGAAGAGGCAAAGGAAAAGCTTAAGGCTTCAATACATGAATATTTGCAGGAGATAAATAAGGAAACCAATTAATATAAGGAGAGGTTAAAATGAAGGTAATTTTAAAAGAAGATGTTAAGAGTCTGGGAAAGAAAGAAGAGCTTGTTGATGTTAATGACGGATATGCAAGGAATTTTCTTATTCCAAAAGGCTTGGCGGTTGAGGCCAGTTCAACCAATTTGAACATAATGAAAACTAAAAAGGATGCAGAAAAGTCGAAAAAAGACCGTGAGCTTGCCCAGGCAAAGGAATTGGCTGAGAAATTAGGCAAGACGACGGTTGTGCTTAAGGCCAAGGCTGGCGACAACGGTAAGCTGTTTGGTTCGATAACCAACAAAGATGTTTCAGATGTCCTTAAAAAGGATCATAAGCTTGATATAGACAAGAAAAAAATCAGCATGGCCGACTCCATGAAGTCTCTTGGGAGCTATTCAGTTGAAGTCAAGCTCTACCCGGGAGTTAGTGCCAAACTTACAGTAAAGATTGAACAGGAGTAATATCGGGTATTGTCCTGCAAATTTTATTATTATGAAAGCTAAGGAAATTTGTATGGTAAAAAATCAGTAGTAATATTGTTTTTAAGATGAGGTATTTTATATGGATATAGGTTCTTTAGGCAGAATACCGCCCCAAAACATTGAGGCCGAGCAATCGGTTATAGGTGCTGTCCTTCTTGACAAGGAAGTGTTGTCAAACATAACTGAAGTAATTTCCTCCCAGGATTTTTACAGGGAAGATCATAAGGAAATTTACGAAGCGGTTATGGACCTTTATGAAAGAGGGGAACCTATAGATTTAATCACAGTATCCGAGCAGCTTAAGTTAAGAGGTACCCTTGAAGGTGTGGGTGGGCTGGAATATCTTACAAACCTTGCCGGAGCGGTTCCTACCACCGCCAATGCTAAGCATTATGCAAGGATTGTTGAGGAAAAATCAATTTTACGAAGGCTTATAAAGGTTTCTTCGGAGATTGTAAATATGGGCTATGAAGCCTCAGAGGAGATTACCTTTTTACTGGATAAAGCAGAGAAAAGTATTTTTGATGTGATCCAGAAAAGAAACAACCAGGGTTTTACTCCGATTAAGGATGTTTTACTGGACACCTTTAACAGGCTTGAAGAGCTGTATAACAATAAAGGCTTTGTAACAGGCATACCAACAGGCTTTGCTGACCTCGATTACAAGACCTCCGGTCTTCATAACTCTGACCTTGTTTTGATTGCAGCCAGACCTGCGATGGGAAAAACGTCCTTTGTGTTAAATATTGCACAGTATGCTGCAGTTCACTCGAAGGTTCCTGTTGCAATCTTCAGTCTGGAAATGTCAAAAGAGCAGCTGGTAAACAGGATGCTGTGCTGTGAAGCCATGGTGGACAGCCAGAGGATGAGAACCGGTAAACTCGAGGACAGTGATTGGCAAAAGGTAGCCCGTGCACTTGGTCCATTGTCGGAGGCGCCTATTTATATTGATGATACTCCAGGGATCTCTGTAATGGAAATCAGGGCAAAATGCCGGAGGCTTAAGATAGAGAAGAACCTTGGGCTGGTCGTAATTGATTACCTTCAATTAATGCAAGGGAGAGGAAAGGATAGCAGGCAGCAGGAAATATCAGAAATATCAAGGTCTCTGAAAATTCTTGCAAAAGAAATCAATGTACCTGTTCTGACATTATCCCAGTTAAGCCGTGCTCCTGAGCAAAGACAGGACCACAGGCCAATTCTGAGTGACTTGAGAGAGTCGGGTGCTATTGAGCAGGATGCTGATATAGTAATGTTTCTATATCGGGACGACTACTACAATCCTGAAACGGAAAAAAAGAATATTGCTGAGTGTATAATAGCAAAGCACAGAAACGGTTCGACCGGTGCAGTTGAGCTGGCGTGGCTGGGGCAATATACAAAGTTTGCAAATCTTGAAAAGTTCAGGGGATAACCCGGAGAAAAATATATGATGGAAAAGGCATTAAATGACATACAAAAATACAGGCTTCTAGAGGAAGGCGACAGAGTAATAACAGGAGTTTCCGGAGGTCCGGACTCGGTTTGTCTTCTGCATTTTCTCTGTTCCTTAAGAGAGAGCATTAAGCTTACTGTATCGGCTGTTCATGTTAATCATATGTTAAGAGCAGAAGAGTCCGATGAGGATGAAAGATATGTTAAGGAGCTTTGTGCCAGTCTTGGCGTAGAATTGAAATCAGTCAGCCTTGACATAAAAAAGCTTGCAGCAGAGAAAAAAATATCTTTGGAAGAAGCAGGCAGAGAAGCGAGATACAGCTTGTTTGAGTCGACTTTGGAGGCTATGGGGGCCCAAAAAGTTGCTGTAGCCCATAACAAAAATGATCAGGCTGAAACTGTTCTGATGAATATTATAAGGGGTTCAGGCCTTGACGGCCTTGGTGGAATGGATTATAAAAGAGGAAGGATAATAAGACCTCTTCTTGGAATTGAAAGGAAGGAGATTGAGGCTTATTGCGAGTTGTACAATTTAAATCCAAGGATTGACAGCTCTAATCTCAAAAACATATATACCAGGAATAAAGTTAGACTCGATGCAATACCATATATTGACAATTTATTTGATACCGATATAGTGAATAGTATAAGTAAAATGTCAATTATATTAAAAGATGAAAACAGCTTAATTGAAAGATACATAGATGATTTGTATAACAAGGTTGTTGCTTGTGATGGGAATAGTGGAGAACTGCTGCTTGATATTGAACTGTTTCAAAGCTACAATATAGCTGCAAAAAGGAGGATACTCCGCAGAGCATTAAAGCAGTTGAAAGGAAGTACAAGGGGTATAGAGAATACCCATATAGAAAGTGTAATAAACCTGACTGAGAATGGGAAGACGGGTTCCGTGCTGCACTTGCCTTCCGGTATCAGGATTCTGAAGTCCTATAAGACCGTTAAGGTATATGAATTTAAAGAAGACGGCAGTGACAGCAACTTTGACGTCGAACTGAAAATACCCGGAACAACATTTGTTGAGGAAGCAGGAGTTACTATAGAGTCTTATTTGGAGGACAGGATTGGTGAAACAGAAATAAAAAGAAGTAAAAACAGTAATAATGAACAGTTATTTGATTATGATAAAATAAACGGGGTAATAAGAATTAGGAAGCGTTGCGACGGAGATGTTTTCAAACCCCTTAACTCAAACGGCACCAAAAAGCTTAAGGAATATTTTATTGATAAAAAGATTCCAAGTGAGATAAGAGATAAAATACCTTTAGTTGCAGTTGGAAAGGAAATCATTTGGATAGTAGGAAACAGGATGAGTGATAGATTCAAGGTAACTGAAAATACAAAAAGGGTATTAAGGTTGTCATACAGGCAGTTTTGAGTTTTTATCAATTGGTAGGAATATATAATCATCATTGGGAGGAAAATATGAATGAAAACATAAAAGAGGTATTGGTATCAAGTGAAATCTTGAAGGAAAAGGTAATTGAACTGGGAAAAAGGATTTCCGTGGATTATAAGGGAAAAGAGCTGGTATTGATAGGTGTATTGAAGGGCGGGGTAGTTTTTTTATCCGACCTTATGAGAGAAATAACTGTGCCTGTTGATATAGATTTTATATCAGTTTCAAGCTACGGGGACTCAACAAAATCGTCCGGAGTGGTCAGAATTATAAAGGATATAGATGTAGATATTGCGGGGAAACATGTTCTTATAATTGAAGATCTCGTTGATACAGGTCTTACACTAAGCTACTTAAAAGACCTTTTCAAAAGAAGGGGCCCTATGGATGTAAAAGTATGTACTGCTCTTGACAAGCCTTCAAGAAGAGAAATTGAAATTGATATAGAATACGCAGGAATCACTATTCCCGATGAATTTGTTGTAGGCTATGGCCTTGACTACTGCGGTAAATACAGAAATTTGCCAGATGTGTGTGTACTTAGACAGGTTAATTGATATTTTATATTCAATAGAAATTAAAAAGGTTTATTGTGTTTTATGGACCGTTATGTTAATATAATGTAATATATAAAAAGACATCCATGTGCACAAGCGTTAAGGTTATATTCCGTTTTGAGCCTGCATGCAGCAAGCTTTTTATAGATCTTGCAATATTTGATTTTTTTACGCTATTCATTAAGGAGGGAGCTGTTTGAAACATTTTAAAGGTATCAGCTTTTATATAGTACTTTTTGTAATTATATTGATTTTTGTTGTTTTGTATAATTCCACTGGTGATAACAGGGAAAAAAGTTATTCGGATTTGATGGTTGCCATCCAGAACGACAAGGTGGAAGAGATTGTTTTTGATGGAAGCCGGGCAACTGTGAAATTTCGTGATGATACTAAAAGATATACTGTTTATATATTGGACGTAACTTCATTTATGCAGGAAGTTAATGAGCCTATAAACAAAGGCACGTTTAAACTTCTGAACAAACTTCCTCCGGCACCACCATGGTGGGTTGCCATATTGCCGACTATCGGGCTTATAGTGATATTCGTTCTTTTTTGGGTGTTTTTCCTTCAGCAGTCACAGGGTAGTGGAGGAAACAGGGTAATGTCCTTCGGAAAAAGCAGGGCGAAGATGACCATTGATGATAAGAAAAAAATTACGTTTAATGATGTTGCAGGAGCTGATGAGGAAAAGGAAGAATTGAAGGAAATTGTTGAGTTTTTGAAGCAGCCTAAGAAGTTTGTTGAATTAGGTGCAAGGATACCTAAGGGAGTTTTGCTTGTGGGACCTCCCGGAACAGGTAAGACACTTCTTGCAAAAGCTGTATCCGGAGAAGCCGGGGTACCCTTTTTCAGTATAAGTGGATCGGA
>JAAZCB010001231.1 GCA_012513545.1 Clostridiaceae bacterium | reverse complement strand
TTAAGGAACCTCTGAATAATTCAAGTTTTTAAGCACCCTTTCTATGAGCTTGGGCGTTCAGCAAATACTGGGAGGAGAATATTTCAAGAATCCTGAATTACTCCCCTAAGGAATTCATGTTTTTCATACCAACCAGGGTATTTTCTCTAATTACTTCCGTTATGCACATGATAAACCCTGCCTTTTTGCCAGAACAATATTTACCAGTGCACATGAAACAAATACATGGTTTGCATTTTTATCCAAACCTCGATATCTGACCTTTTGATATCCAAACTGTCTTTTAAGTACATGAAAGACATGTTCCACTTTAGCCCTGATTCGTGATTTGTTTCTGTTCTGCTCTCTCTCTTTCTCAGTAAGTACTTTATTCCTGCTTCCTTTTTTCTGTATAAAACTTTTTGCACAAGGTGATACTTTTGATATTTTTTCCCTTTGCCCACAGTAGGCCGAATCTCCCCAGACTCTTGTTTCTTCTCCATGTAGAAGATCTTCCAGAACTTGAGAATCATGCACACTTGCAGCTGTTACAACAACGGAGTGTATCAGTTTTGTCCTGCTGTCCACCCCAATGTGGGTTTTCATTCCAAAATGCCATTGATTCCCCTTTTTCGTCTGTTTCATTTCAGGGTCTCTTTCTTTTTTCATATTCTTTGTTGAACTCGCCGCTTCTATTATTGTGGCGTCTACTATGGTTCCCTTATAGACCTTTATTCCGTTTTCATGCAGATATTCATTCACTTTGGTAAATAGTTCAGAACCAAGGTTTCTTGATTCAAGCAGATGCCGGAATTTTAATATTGTTGTTTCATCAGGGACTGGCTCTTCTCCAAGGTCTATTCCGGCAAACTCCCTGAAAACTCTTGAATCATATAATGCTTCTTCTGCTCCTGGGTCTGATAATTGAAACCAGTGCTGCAGAAAATGAATCCTGAGCATTTTTTCTATACCTATAGGTCTTCTTCCTGCTCCTTCAGGTTTCGGATAATATGGCTCGATTACTTCAGACAGTTCTTTCCATGGTATTATTTCATCCATCTGTTTAAGAAACAGTTCTTTCTTTGTTGTTTTTCTGTATTTTTCAAAGCCTTCTGTTGCTAAAGATACCTGCCTCATTTTATCCTCCCATTACCGGCTTTGATTCTATCATTTTTTCAATAATTAATCAGAGGTTCCCTAACTAGTTTTTATACGTGCCTTTATGCCGCAGGCCAAGCGAGGTAATCCGAGCGCAGCGCTTGAACCGCTGTTAGCAGCAGTACGTCCCCTTCTTGTCCAGGCCGCACGGCTGGAAGCCAAGGCCGGACATTTATTATCCATCTGTTGTAATTGTAACTTCTTTTGTTTCTTTATCAATGAAAATGAAATTATAACAAAAACAATTCGTGCAAAATATTTTAATCTTCTCAATATTATCATTTTCTTGAATATTTACAGTAATTTTCTTTTTATCACAGTGCAAACAATTAAATTCCATTTATAAACCTTTTCCAGTAATTATAATTTATATTCATCTCTATATTTTTGCCATATTGTTCTTTTCTGTTTT
>JAAZCB010001230.1 GCA_012513545.1 Clostridiaceae bacterium | reverse complement strand
GACAATAACAGCAACCGTCACTGCAACCAACAAATCGAATGCTTATTTTGAAACACCAATAGATATACTGTTAATTGTAGGGCTATACAATGAGAATAACACTCTGCTTGATGTATCGCATTCTTCAAAAGCAATTGGCTATAGAGGTACCTCAACACTCTCCTCCGGTATTAAACTTCCGTCAGATGTTAAGGGCTGTTATATCAAGGTGTTATTATGGGATGGAACTGATCTAAAGAATACCAATATGCTGCCATTAACAAATGCAGTGATACTTACAGAAGATACCCCCGCATCACCTTCACCGTCTCCTGGAGACAGCTCATCCAAAAACAAGGTATTTATACTTGCAGGTCAATCAAATATGGCAGGAGTGGGAATGAATCACGAGCTCCCTTCTGAATACCTCGGTTCTCAGGAAAAAGTAAAAATATACGCTGAAGGAACTGTTGATGCTTCATTAAAAGGGGCATGGAGTACACTGCGTCCTGGTTTCGGAAGCGGTTCCGGCTGCTTCGGTCCTGAATTAACCTTTGGAAGAGATATGGCAAAGGCTTATCCCGACAGCCAGATCTATATTATTAAATGCGGATGGTCCGGAACATCTCTGCAAGGTGACTGGCGTCCTCCTAGTGCCGGAGGAACTTCAGGGGCATTGTGGAAGAACATGCTTTCAACAGTTGATAAAGCTTTGTCCGCTCTAGGTCCTGATTTTGATTATGAACTTTCAGGTATGTGCTGGATGCAGGGTGAATCTGATGCATGCAACATATACCCCGCCAAAGAATATGAAGGTAGTCTTACTGCATTTATCAGTGATGTTAGAAAAGAATTGAATGCTCCTAATCTGCCCTTTATCATTGCAATGATTGATGATTCCAATGTATGGGTAGAGCATGCCATTGTCCGACAGGCACAAATAGATGTTTCCGAGAAAGTACCCTATGTCGGAATTTTTGATACGAAAGACTATGAAACAGACGGCACTCATTATAAAACACAAGGTATTCTGGATATGGGATCTGACTTTGCACAAATAATGCTGGAAGAATTTTTACAAAAGTAAAATAAAAAAGAATACATATAAAAAGAATACATATAAAAAGCGATTCGGCCATCAGCCTAATCGCTTTTTATTATGAATAATGTTATTTAGCATTAAGAGCAATACGTACAAGTTTTAAGTATACTATTTAGTGATTGTTGTAAAAGGCAAGCCTTTTAATTTAATGTAAGCAGTACCCTTCTGAGGTAAGCATAGTCTGTAGAGTTTATTTTACCATCACCGTTTAAATCTGCTGCTCTTTCATCAAAATATGATACCTGAATTTCAAGTAAATACCTTCTTAAAAGAGCATAATCAGTTGAGTTTACATTTCCATCTGAATTTATATCCCCCAACTTAAATGCGGGTTCGTCATCATCAATTTTAAACTCTAACCAGTTTATATTCCAAAATGAATTCCCTGCAACAATTCCAAGGGTCATAGGTCCTTCATTTAATTCAACTGTAGTACTGACAGTTGTCCAGTTCTGCCAATCTCCGGTGAACGGAACATCAACAGTAGCAAGTAAATTATTGCCTTCTTTGAGCTGAATAGCCCCTGATGCCCCATCCTGGCTCGCCACTCTTAATTCAACATTATATATGCCTGGTTTCTTAACATATATCTCATAATCCATCCAGTCCCCACTATCAATATACCCTACATTACTTCCGCCCTCATTACAGGTTTCAGTTTCAACTCCATTCATATCAGAAAAATCTTCAGCTTCAATTTTTCCCGGAAGATCATGTATTTTTACCTTGATAGGTGTTCCTGAAGGTATTACCTGAGTAGGTGTTGGTGTTGGCCCAGGAATGTATTGAGTTGGCGTCGGTGATGGTTGATAGTATTGAGTTGGTGTCGGCGACGGGAGTTGTTGATTTCTCCATACTGCCGTTGTGGCATGATTTGCAAAGATTTCCTTGAGAAAATAACCTGCAGCAGAAAGACTTCCGTCTCCATTAAATATACTCGAGGTTTCTGCTTTGTTATTGATAGCCCAGTTACAAGAGGATATTTTTTTCTGGTCCATCCAGTTATGCCATTGGTTTGTTGAATCACGATTAATTCCCCCATCACCATCTGCATCACATGAACCCCACTCAGTTACAAAAAGAGCTATACCTTTGCTCATAGCAGCATCAGCTTTGTCTCTTAAGAATTGCATATGTGTTCCAGCATAAAAATGAAGTGTATATGCTATGTTCGTGGCATTAATAGGATTGTCTGCAGCCTGATCAACATCCTGGGACCATGTTGGTGTTCCTACAATGATAAGATTATCCGAATGTTGTCTTATGGCAGAAATAACTTGTTCGGAGTAGCTTTTAATTTCAGACCAGGACATTTGCAAAGGCTCATTATAAATCTCAAATATTACATTATCATAGCTTCCATATTCAGAAGCCATTTTTGAGAAGAAATTCTTGGCCGCTGTAGTGTTTTTATGAGCCCCATGAGAATGCCAATCGATTATAACATAAATGCCCCTATTTATTGCTGCGTTAATTACTTCACGGATTTTGCCCTCATCACCCGTATCATATGGAGTACCATAATCATCAATCCCATATGCAACTCTCACTACTTCACAATTAAATTCATCAACCATTTTGTCAACCGTTGCAGAATTATAATATGGACCGGACCAATTAGACCAGAAAAAACTCATGCCTTTCACCTGTACAGGAGAATTTGTTTTCGAACCATTGATGCGATTCCCGCTTACAACCATCTCACCATAGTAACCTACAGGCGTTGCTCCGCTAGCTGCGCTGCAAACCAGATCCCCAAAGAATCCTACACTCCCCAAAGTAACTGAAAGCAGCAAAACTAAAGTTGAAAGACTAATCAGTGCTTTTTTTCTTTTTACCATCCTTTTTTCTCCTCCCAAAATCAGCAGAATATTGAAATAATACTGCCATATTCTTTTTATGTAAATATAATATAAATATATATTATTCAAAAAAGCGTTCAGAAAAATAGTTCCTAATATAAAAGCACGTTAAAAATTAGAAGTTGAAATTAGAAGTTTATTAGTAGATATAAGTAAATTTTTGTACATGTTAGATAAATTGACGTTCATTTTAACTATTCGATAAACTTATATATTAGTAAACAAATTATACAATAATACTGTTGCCATGTCAATCCAGCCCATAAAAACACATAGCTGAAGCATCATTTTTTTATATAAGTGATTAACACATCACACATTTCCAAT
>JAAZCB010001229.1 GCA_012513545.1 Clostridiaceae bacterium | reverse complement strand
TTTGTATGGGTCGTATAATATAAAATCGTCGTGTTCGGGGCTATATCCTGATACTACTACAAAGTGTTCTTTATTTTCGTCCCCGTAGCAGCTGCCGCCATCAACGTTTACAATTATTAATCCAACATAGTTCTCAAAAAATTCCTTCCATTTTTCTTGGTCATCCCCAAGATCCATTAAAGTAATATCTTTCATTAATCTGCTTTGTGCGAAAGCGTTACCATAAATGTACCTACCCATACCATCAGCATTGTTTATTACAGCAACAGGGTCATATTCATCATAACCAAAAAATTTATAAACCATTGCAAAAGAAGTGGCATAGCAACCTACGCTACAAAGAGTTTCTTCAGAGCCGGGGAAATGTACCCCACCCCATGTAGGATCGCACTGGGAGTAGTAAAAACCTCCTATGCCACCTCCTTCAACATGGCCTCCCCCGTAACCGCACGACGCACCATAATCATTTACTCCGCACTCTCCTGTCCCGCAAAGGGCACCCCCGCATCCAAAAACTCTGGGGTCGGGCTCTCCCGAAGTTGGCAATATGCCCATACTGCCATAACCCTCGGAATCGTTTCTTGTCCAATCTATAGGGTTTATAGCGGTATACAAGACAGCAAAGAATATAATAATTGGTAAAACCAATAAGCTTAAGCAAGATACAACAAGAAGAAGTATTTGCATGATCTTTTTAAAGTCTTCTTGAAGCATTTTATCAAGATCGTCAAAATCAAGTTTGAACACTGCTTTGATAACTTTTGAAACGTACTCAATAGATTTTTGTATAACCTTTTCTAAAACAGCCTGTAACATAGGCATTATTACAGCCAAAGGCCCTGTTAAAGAAGCGGCGGTAATTCCAGCGATTTTTGCCAATAATTTTGACAACAGAGCAACAATCTTTTCGGATATTATCTCTTGCCAATTTTTAATAAATCTGATCATCCTTCCAAGTTTTGATTTATTCCACTTCACCTGAAGAGACTGCATTTTGTTGTTTATTCGCTCTAGTCTTCCGAGATGACTTTTGTCTGTTAATTTATAACCGTCGTTTAACTTCTTGTTTTTATTAAATACATTTTTAATTAATAATAGTGACTTGTCGTTTTCATCTGCACTTACTGTAGAAAATCCCGTAATTCCTTGTTTTCTAAATTCTAAAAAGGCATTAGCTATAAACTCGCTTTGGGTTCCATAACTACCTAATCTGTGCTTTTTACTTGATATGTAACTACCGAATCCATAGAACTGGTTGATTATCAGGTTGAGCTCACTTAATTCAGCTGGGTTTAATAGACCGACACTCTTTCCAAATAATGTGTTGGATATTGAATTTTTGAGGGCAGCCGGGTTTCTCACAGTCCCTCCTCTTCCAATAGCAGAGAAACCTTTGGCATAAACAAGCTGTTTAAGTACCTTAATTTTTTCACTTTCACTTGCAGAGCTGCCAAGAAAGTCAGTTAGTTTGTTAGTTGCAAAAATATCCAGATGAGTGCCTTGTGAAATGTATAATTTATCAATTTTTAAACCTGCCCAACT
>JAAZCB010001228.1 GCA_012513545.1 Clostridiaceae bacterium | reverse complement strand
GCTATTTCAATAAAATTCATTATTGCAACTCCATTTAATTCTCCAAAGATTTGCTTTCAAATCCCGTCCCATGGATGGGACGGCACGCCTCATCTTTCCGATAACGTTTCGCCATTTGCGGCGTCGATGAATCGGACTTACAGAGCCCTTCTTCGAAGGCGGAACTTGTTCCCGATGAATCGATGCGGCCAGAATGACTTCATGCTCTTACTACAGAGGCATTCTACATGCTTTGGCCTTTACGCAAATGGACTTGTTGTGCGAAGTTTGATGCCCCGCAAAGCAAGAGCACCAAGGATGGTGCGACCTTAAACAAAATCATAAGTTGTTTCTTAATCAAGTCAACTGTGCAAAATATAAACAATGAGTAATACGTCTAATCAGGTTCTTTCTTTGCATTTTTGTTTGTTTAGCTTTTTATCTGAATTTGTGCTAGCAGTTAATCCAATTAAGCATCCAGATGCCCCTGTTATAATACCCTTTTGTACCCCACTAAAATTATAACCTTTTACCCAAATAACATTAATAATAATGAATAAACATATTGCTGTAGCTGATATAGCCAACAATTGTAGCTTATTGTTATTCTTTATTACGCACTTACCAAATAAGTAAAAAATTGCTGCGAATACAATCATAAAAACAATAGAACTAATTAAATATAAGTCTCTATTACTCATTAAAGCTCTCTCCTTGTTCAAATAAATTAAATGCATTTTTCAATTTTAAAACAATTAATAGTTCAAAATATAACTTATATGAGTCTAACAATTCTCCAAAGACTTGCTTTCTCAATCCCGCCAAGGAAGGCGGGCCTTGCATCAAATTTCGCACAACTTACAATCTCCGTACCAATTTCGGTAATGCATAAATTTGTCTTGCATTACCGAAGAAACTTTCGTATATAAAACTATAGCTTAACTTTGTCCATAATTTTATCTAAAGGGCTTTGAATTTTTGCAAAGCTCATTTCGCTCACACGGGTATATCTTTCTGTTGTAGTAGGACTTGCATGTCCTAACAACTCCTGTATATATCGTAAATCAGTTCCATTGTCTATCAAATGAGTTGCAAAAGAATGCCTCAGAGTATGAACTGATACCTTCTTTTTTATACCTGCTTTAAAAGCAGCTCTTTCATAAACTTTTTGTATACTTCGGTCTGTTATATGTTCTTTCTTATTTTGACCTTCAAACAACCAGTATTCTGGTCTGTATATCTTAAAATATTGCCTTAATAAATCCAACGCAACTGTTGATAAAAGAGTATATCTGTCCTTTTTACCTTTAGCATCTTTAATATAAACCAAACTACTGCTACTGTCTATATCTTCAGTCTTAATCGAGCTGCTTCACTCACTCTTAAGCCTGCAGAGTAGATCAACATAATAATAATCGATTCAATAACCTTACACACTTTGTTAGCATTCAAGACACTCGGTAATGTTTGCCCTCTTTTAGGACGCTTTACATCATAATCTGTATCAAATTAAGCAAAGCTTCATTAGTATCACTTATACCTGTATAACATAAATTTATGATTATCTTCAGGCTCAATAGATTCAAAGTCCGAAAGCATGAATTTCAATTCATCAGGACCGGAGGAAGACAGAAGAAGGTCAAAATATCCTTCTCTCCATAGATTTTCTACTTCCAGTCTGTTTTCGTACTTAAGAAGCATTACCTGTCCCGACTCAAGTCTGTCTTCAAATTCCTTTCCCCCAAGCCACCTTATTGTCACATAACTGTAATTTCCAAATATGGGTATCTCATGAATCAGTACCCTGGCACTTTCATTTTCTTCAAAATAGCTGTTTAAATACTCATAAATGCTGTGTGCAGGCGTATATTTCTCATCAAGAGCGCCTTTCTCCCTGTTAAAGAAGTTGTTAACCTGATAAACACAAATAATCCCTATAATAGTCACAGAAAGGCCAACTGTTAAATACCGCTTGTAATTGGAGCTTTTTAAGCCAGCTCCGTCTAGGGAATATACCTTGTTGTATACATATGAAAATATACTGTAAAAAGCATATGCAATAAAGAAGTACAGGGGTAAAATAGATAAATAGTTCCTTGCAGCATTAGGACCACCATATCCAGCCATTAGTCCAGGTATAAGAGTAACAAATAAAAAGAGTACAGGAGCAGCTGAAGCTAAACTACGTTTCCTGTATATATTAATCAGGCATAATATAAAGCCGATAACAAAAAACGGCACCAGAAATCTTGGGTACAATACAATGTCCGTCTTCCAGTAGCTATAAGCAATATTTGGGTCCCAGAACTCTTCCATTGAATTTAATCCGAATAAAAAATTAAACTGTTCCCGAATGTTTGAAATGAGCTTTGTAATTAAGAAATCAGGATCAGTTGATTTTAAGCTCTTTGCAACATCCAGCAGGCCTTCTCCCCTTGCGTTAAAGTAGCTTCTGAGAGCTGCGCGTAAGTCTGTGAATTGTATTGATGCAACGGCAAAAACCCCGGTCAAAAATATTGCAAGGCGTGATGCTCCTATTTTCTTATAATACAGTAAAATCCAAATGATAAGCATTATAGGCAATGGTCTTGTCATAGCATGTCCATAAGGCAGAAAGGCTACGGATACTCCGGCCAAAAAAGCGATAATACAAGGTTTTACAGCCACTCTTCCTGATTTCTTTTTATTCTTTATACTAACTTTGTCAGGTTGATTATTTCCGGGAGTGAACATGATTGCGACAAGGCATAATGCTAAAAGTACCAGAGTCAGACTGAATCCGATTATTCCCCCTGACCTTGTCATTATGAGGTACCAGGGAGAAGAAGCCAGCAGCAGGATAAAGATTCCTGCAAGCAGATTGTGATAATATTTCCGCATTGTATGATACAACAAAACAAGTATAATAAAGGCCAGTACCGCTGTTATAAACCTTACTCCGAATAATGTCAATCCGAACAGCCTGAGTCCAAGTTCTATCGGTCCACTATATAATGGCGACCTGCCCGCAGCATGCTGGTACATATCAGTCCAGACCCAGGTGACTTCCTTTGAAACATCCTGATTATCCAATACCTTGTTTACCTGGGGATGAATTGCATGTTCAACACATGCGTCAAAGTGGTTCGGATAGGTGCCAATTTTCCAGAATAATACAACAGCCAGTAAAAATAGAATTATATAGTGTTTACCGTTCTCCAACAGATATTCTCTTAGTTTTTCCATAAACCCCGCCCCATAAAAATGACTTTTTAAATTAATTATATTAGAATTAGATAATATATACAATGATAAACAACATTTATTAGAAGTTGCAAAAACCCCGGTTGTTCAGGTTCGGGGTTTTTACAAATTTCATGTTTACAATTCTCTATTTTTTTGGAAACTCAGTTATAACACCAAGCAGATACCTTTTCATCATCGCGTAGTCTGTTGAATTGATTGAACCGCTGCCATCAACATCGGCAAGTTCAATCTTTATGCTCTCATTTTCCTGATAGGGTAGTTTTTCCAATATGCCCAGAAGATATCTTTTAAGAAACGAATAGTCTGTGGAGTTTATTTTTCCGTTTAAATCAACATCTCCTATTTTATAGGTTACTGATGTATCTTTAGTCGGAGTTGGTGCCGCAGACTTTGTAGGTGTTGGAGAAGGTATTGTTACTCCCCCAAAGTATTTGTTTATACCGGCAATTGCTGCAACAAAGCTCGCATTGTAGTCTATTGCAACTTCTGTACACTGGAACGAGTGTATTGTGTCCTCGTATTTATCCCTGTTGTCCGGACCGCCAACCAAAGCTCCTGTTAAAAGATTCTTGGCAGGATTTGCATTTTCTCCGTTTGCATAGGTATAACCGTTAGCTGCTCTATGATGCGGGTGAAGCGCATACTTTGAGCCAAGACCTATAACATACGACATTTTTTCAGGGTTGTTTCCAAGCATATAATCAATCTGTGACTTTGCAAATGCCTTTAGCGATTCATCCTTAGTTAATTCGTAATACTTGAGAGCAAGCATACACTCTGCCGATGCATACCTTAAAGCTCCCCATGAGTCAAGATATTTCAGTCCGCCGGGAGTAGTGGTTATGGTGTTTTTCCAGAAGCCGAGATTATAATCCATTGCATCCTTATATTTCTTCTCTCCTGTAAGTTCAGCCATCTTGCAGAAAACAGCCATATACATATCATCCCAACACATGGTCCACATGTTTTCAAACGGTGTAACACCAAGATACGTATTGTTTGAAAGATAACTGTCAATTTCTCCAATATAACTGTTATCCTTCTCAATTACATAAAGCCAGGCAGCAGCCCATGCCAGGTCATCCCAGTAGGAATGGGACTGATAGAAAGCAGCTTCCTTGTATTTCCCAAGGTTTTTTTTGCCCATTGCATACAGTTCTTTGGCAGCCTTTAAACACTGGTTTGCGTATCCTGAATCTATATCTTTGTAATTAAGATACATTATGGATAGGGCTGAGGATGTCAATCCAAGAACATCAGATCCAGGGCTTGAAGAATTCGCAACATAGGGTACCGGTCTGGTGCCTGTCTGTTCTTCAGGTGCTCCCCAATAGGTATGATCTTCCTGTCCATCACCAACCTGGTAATAGAAAGTATTAGCGTCAGGATGGCACTTGAGAAGATAATCACTGAAATACTTCAATGTAGAAAGTGCATTTTTTGTATTCCCGGTCGCATCAAAAGCATCCCGGAACTCATATAAAGACCACCCAAGGACTGAAGCAGAATACGCCTGGGGAAGTCCGAACTTCACATGGTCACCTGCATCGTGATAGCCTCCTGTCAGGTCTAGCCCTACGACTTTTCCGTCATCGGTATGACATGCATCTCTCCATTCAAAGTAGTTATTTTCACCAGCGTCCGGTCCGCACTTGTTTGCGTCAAAAAACAGCAAAGAGTATTTAAACGCAGTGTTGTAATCATTACCTAATGCAGACACATTGACAGCTGTAAGTAAAGAAGCCGTCTGTACAAATATTACAGTAATCAGTACAAATAATTTTTTCACGCTCATTTCCTCCCAAAATAATATTACAAGTTAACATACTACTATAATAATTCGAAAATCCCGCTGTTTTAAGGGGGCGGGCAATTTGGAAGCCCATAAAGTTTCTGATTTAACAAAAAGATTCCATGATGATTCCTCACCAAAGAATCTTTTTAAATGCATAAGAACATAATAATAATTAATAATTATTAGTTATTAAGCAACACTCTTTTCAATGCCGCATAATCAGTTGAGTTAATCCTTCCATCGTCATTCATGTCAGCTACATATAAATCATTTTCTGCAGGTAAATCATTAATAATACCAAGTATGTATCTTCTCATAAGTGCATAGTCTGTTGAGTTAACTTTCTGGTCTGCGTTCAAATCGCCTTTTATCTCCCCTGATGAGCCACCTGATGGTGATGGATCCTGATTTGGAATTACATCTTCATAAAGATTAGGGAAGTTTCCGGTTATATACAGTAAAATCATCATCCTTAATGCGTTACCATAGTACTGGTAATCACCCGAATCCTTTACCTCGATACAGCGGTCATACATTGTTTTGGCAAAATCAAGGTCAAGGCCTGTCATAGTACCTGCTGCCGCTGGTGCCACAAATGATGCGTTTTTATATTGGCCTTTTTTGCCTCCGGTAATAGTGTAACCGTCAACAATATTATCTGCTCCCACACCTTTATAAAAAGCAGTTATTTTATCACAATTAGCCTTTGCCCTCTCGTCCCCGAACCAAGAATAGTCTATTGCTGTTCTCCATGGGTATCTTGTTGCATCATAATAAAAATCATATCCTTTTCCCGAGGCAGGTGTACCATCTGCAGTACACCAGTCAGGCACAAGACCTGTGTTGTTGTTGCGTGCATTAACCTTGTCGATTATCTCATAGCATTTGTCTGCTACTTGAATCCACCTGTTATCGCCTGTAAATTTGGCAAAAATCTTATACCAGGCAGGTGCAAAATATGAGGGGTTTGTAACTTGTGATCCTCCCCATGACTCACCGGGTTTAAGTACTGTACCATCAATAGCATACTGCATGAAATTCCTCAGAAGATTCTGAGCCTCTTGCTGATAATTAACAGAGCCGTCTGATCCCCACTTTTTATGTGCGAAAATAAGAGCAAGAGCTATATCCTCATCCGCATCAGTAGCTCCGTCACTTCCCCCATCATTCGTTGTAGGACTCCCATTAGGGTCGATATGCCAGTTCATAAAGCCTTTTCCATTCGTATGTGCCTTTACGTATCCGAATAAGTCGTTAAACAACGCCTGTTTATCAAAATATACTGCAAGGATCAAACCATATCCAAGTCCTTCAGATACAGTGTCATATTTTGTAGAAGCATCGCGTTGTACCCTTTTGAAGCCTCCTGCTCCGTTTGAAGTAATATGAGCAGCCTTCCAGCTCTGCCACTCGGAATCCAGCATAGTCTTTGCCTCCGCCTGACTGCTCGCCAGACTGCTGAATCCGTACGGATACTTTGCATTGTACGGAAAGCTTGCAGCTGTAACATTAATGCTTGCAAACAATGATGCAACTACGGCTGCTAAAGTGATCAGAACAACACCTTTTTTTCTAATAAAGTTTAGCACTACTTTTTCCCCTTTCTGATTATTGTTTAAATTAAAAATCATAAAACTTAAATATTCTTTTATGATTTCTATAAACTATATCGAAATCTGCATATATATAAATTCGCATTAATTATATCTTTTCAGGGTGTCAAAATGACATTTGGCAAAATTATCGAAAAAAGATGTACAGTCAACAGAATTTGGTATCACAAGTAACACTTACCAAAAAATATAAACCTGCTAAACCCCCTTAAAAAAAACATATTTTCGAAATTACTATTATGAACGTAAAAAAGCAGCTTTTATGTACAATTAGTATTGAAATTAAAATTTTAATGATTATGTGTCCCCTTTTTTAGTGCGTTATTGTATGCTATAATCAACAATGTAACTATCTGTTTGCGCAGCCTTAATAACTGCACTTCATAATTTGAGGGGTGAAATTTTTTGACTGATTTTTCTTTTCTGAAAGGAAAAAAGGATAATTCTATGAGCAAAGACTTCAAGGCTGATATTATCCTGACTGTGAGGGAAATTAAAGCAGGAAACAAGCTTTTGAGAGAAGAGTTTATTAGCGATTATAAACCGTTTATTATAAAAACTGTTTCAAATGTAACAGGCAGGTTTATTGATACTGAGAACAGCGATGAATTCAGTATAGGCCTATCTGCTTTCAACGAAGCAATAGACAGCTATAACGAAAGTAAAAACATGATGTTTTTAAATTTCTCTGCTTTAGTTATAAAAAGAAGAATAACGGATTATATTCGACGTAACAGTAAACATAATATAGTGTATCCTTTTACTTATTTTGAGGATAAGGAAAACAATTATTTTGAACAAACACACCTGCGCACTGATATTGACATGCAAAGTAATTATGAAGTGAGTAAGGAAACTGAACTTTTTGAAAAAAGGCTCAATGATTTTGGAATCGGACTTAATGATTTAGTTAGAGAGGCTCCAAAACATAAGGACTCTAAATACCTTTGCATAAAGATTGCAAAAATAATTGCCGAAAACAAGCCGCTGTTTGATAAGCTGGAACGGACAGGAAATATACCAAAAACTGAATTGCTTAAGAATATAAAAATAAACAAAAAAACAATTGAGAGAAATAGAGTATTTATAATAGCTGCAGCATTAATATTAGGTAATGGTTTCTATTCACTAAGGGATTTTGTTGACATTTCAGAGATCGAGGAGGGACAATATTGAACAACATTGACACTAATACTTTAATAAATGTAGGAATTATACTTAAGCTGGAAAAGGCTCAAGCTTTTGTTATGACTGACAAACTTGAATTTGTAGAGCTAAAACGTACCCAGGATATGACTCGCGGTCAGAAAGTATTTTTTGACGAGACAGACTTGTATGTTCCTGAGTCGATTATAAAAAACAAAAGCTTTGTGAAAACTTTTTCCATTGTTGCATCAGCTGCCGCAGTCTTTCTTGTTATTTTCTATAGTCTGGGCTTGAATTTTTTCACAAATCATTTTACTTATGTAAGCGTAGATATAAATCCCAGTCTTGAATTGGCTATTAACAGGAAAAACATTGTTGTAGAATCTAAACCTCTCAACAATGAGGCTAAGCTATTACTTGAAAATATTGTTGTAGAAAAACTACCTGTCAAAGATGCCATAAAAAATATACTGGACATTTCCAAAAAGGAGGGCTTTTTGGATGATGCCAATAACTCTGTGCTTTTTTCTGTTACACCTGAATCTGAGAACGATGCAGGGGTTGACAACATCCTTAATTCATTAAAAGAAGTCACTGAAACTGAAGGTTTGCATTCGGAAGTTATAAAAGCAACCTCTGATAATAGAAAAATAGCTTCGGAATACGGCTTGTCCATGGGGAAATATGCTGTTTATACCAAAGCAAACGAGAAAGGTCTTAATATTACCATAGAGGAAATAAAAAACTCAAGAGTTTCACAAATACTTGATAAGATAAAAATTGTCGATCCAAATTTCTTTAGCAGTGACACAGAGGTACATGTGGCTCAAGCCTCAGCCTCCTCTACCCCGATAGTTGAAGCAACACCATCAGTTAAAGTTGCCGATTCATCTAATGCTCCATCTGCTGTACCATCTTCAATTAAAGCTTCATCTTCGGTGAAAACGCCCGCACCACCATCTTCAGGCGCTTCAAGCTTGCCTGAAGCAACAGCTGCAGCTAATAATTCCTCTGCTTTACCTGGGGTAATACCATCAGCTACGCCTGTCGTATCGCCTTTAGTTAAATCCACTCCAATTCCCTATCCCACAAACAGAGTAATTGTTACCACTATGCATACACCAAAAGCTACACCAAGTCCTATTCATACCTCTTTAGTTGCTGTTGCGCCTACTCCTTACCCTACATCAGCACCTTCTTATCAAGCTTCACCTAAGCGTACACGAAGTGCAACTGTCAAACCGCATACACCTACGCCTTTACCGGTATATACAGCTACACCTGTCCGTACATCAGTACCTACACCAGCACCAACAAATGTGCCTACAGCTACATCTGTACGTACACCAGTACCGACAATTACACCTATCAGGACACCAACACCTGTGCCTACGCCTGTTCCTACTCAGACACCTAAGTATACCTCCACTAATGTACCGGCTAAGACACCTGTACCAACAGCTACAGCTACAGCAACAGTTACACCTAAGCCGACTGTTGCTCCAACAAACACACCATTTGTACCTACTCCGACAGCGGTTGCCCAACCTACCAGTGAGAATACAATTGGAGAGATCAAACTACAGATGTACAATGAAAACACAACTCCAACAACAAACTACATTCAACCAAGGATTAAACTGGTTAATACAGGCACAACACCAATAAATATTATAGACATAAAAGTAAGATATTATTTTACCATAGATGAAGTCAAGTATCCTCTTTTTGACCCTGATTGGGTTGCTATTGATAATAAAGCTATTGATAAATCAAACATAAAATGCAAATTTGTAAAGATGTCCGAAAGCACTGATAATGCAGACTATTACGCAGAACTTTCATTTGCTGATGCAGGTAAAATACAACCAGGCAAGCATCTGACAACCGTTTTTCGAATTACACCTGATCATAAAAGGGAAAGCACACAGTTTGACCAGTTATCGGATTATTCCTTCAACAACTCTGCTTTAAGTCCTAGTGACTGGAACAAGGTTACCGTGTATATCTCAGGAAAGCTGGTTTCAGGTATAGAACCATAAAAGATTTTGCAAATCAAATAAAAAACTCAGGGAGCCTTTTTGAGCCCTCTGAGTTTTTATATTTTTGAATAACTAACAAAGAATACTCTGACACAATAACAGATTCATAAAAACTTAACGTCAAGTTTGATAAAAGTTGGACCATTTCTATAAGCCTGAATTAATTCTGTATAAGTTTTACAACCTTAACCTGCCATTCCTGTTCTGAGTCAAGACATTATCCAATGCTTCAGCTTCATTTACAACATTATCAATATCTGCTTCCAAGGGGTCTACGCTGTCACTTGATATAATCTGATGCTTAAACATAAGGATCGCACTTTCAATATAATCAAGCTTTGTACTTATCATTTCTACTTCGTTTCTTTCAGCATTAATTCTTTCAACCAGCTTTTTATCAAGGTCAATTGCCCTTTGAAGATTGTCTCTTGCACTTGAATTTTTTACAAAATCAAGTTTTCTGCTGTTTTTATTAATTCTCTCTGTAACTCTATCAACATTAATAGTGTTTAATTCCTTTATCCTTGTGCTATGGTTATATATAAGCTTAATATATGCTATTACCAGCTTCAGTGCCTGTTCAATGATTTTTTGCCGGAGCTGGTCACTGCTGTCCTGATAATAGAAATTTATAAGCCCATCCTTCTCCCTTATAATATTCTGAATCTTTTTATACATTACCTGGGGCACTTTACGGTACATGCCTGAATAAAGCCTGCCGCAATCTCCATTAAGCTTCTG